>NZ_LSIS01000283.1:0-43045 GCF_001556365.1 Blastomonas sp. CCH1-A6
CCCGCCGCAGCGGCACCTGTCGCCGAGCCGGTGGCAGAACCCGCGCCGGCCGCTGCGGCGGGCACGGGGGTGGGGGCCTGTGCGGCTTCGACCGCCGGGGCAGGAGCCGAAGGCGCAGCTTCGGGGGTCAGCCCGCCCGAATCGATCGCGACATCCAGGTCGTCGCCCGAAAAGCCGAACACGTCCTCGATCGCATCGCGCTCGACATCGCCGGGCAGCGTCACGTCCCAGGCCAGATAGGCACCGGCGGGATCGAAGCTGTCGAGATCGGGCAGCGCGCTGGTGTCGAGCCGCACCGTGCCTTCGCCCAGCGAGCGCAGTTCGCGTAGCAGTAGCAGCGGTTCGCCGCCGTTCAGCATGGCGCTGGCCTGCGGCTTCATGGTGACGCGCCAGGCGGGCTTGGAGGGTGCGACTTCGGTGGCGATGTCGTTGAGCATCGCATCGAGATCGAACGAGAGCAGATCGTCGACGTCGGAAGACGATTCGGTGGCGGTGAGCGCTTCGGGCGCCGCTTCGACAACCGGTTCGGGCGCCGCTTCTGCCGGAGCGGGAGCAGCAGCAGCTTCGGCGGGAGCGGCAGCCGCAGCGCCGCCGCCCTGCTGCGCAGCGGCAAGCTGGGCGATCATCGCACTGTCATCGGGCGCTTCGCTGCCCTCGAGCGCCCGTGCGACATGGTCGCCAAGCAGGTCGAGCGCGCGAAGCAGCAGCGACAGCAGATCCTCGGTCATCGGCAGGATGCCGTCGCGCACATCCGAAAGCAGCGTTTCGAACCCGTGGGTATAGACCTGCAGCGCGGTATAGCCGAACGCGCCCGCACCACCCTTGATCGAGTGGACCGAGCGGAACACGTCGTTGACCGCGTCCATGTTGTCGGGCTGGCTCTTGCAGATGGTCAGCGCCCGTTCGGCGGAGGCCAGAGCTTCCTCGCACTCGGCGAAGAAGATGGTACGGATTTCCTCGTTGGTCATGACGGCATTCCATTTCCGCACAGCATGTCCGGATCGGCTCCGGCATTGGTCAGTGTCGCGCGCATTTTTTCAGAAGGAGTGATGGTCAGCGCCTGCCCGGTGCGGTTGGCGGTCTGGCGCGCGCTCAGCAGCAGCTGCAGCATGGCCTGGCCCAGCGCAGTGACATCCGACCCGTCGATCGCCACCGGTCCTGCCTTCAGCTTGTCGCGCAATTCGGCATGCAGCGAGATCGCGCTCGCGCGATCGCACCGGCTGGGCAGAGTCAGTTGATGCATCACTCTGTTCTCCTGTTCCTCAGAATTCCGACCAGTCTTCTTCGGAAATGGTTAATGCTAGGTTTCCTGAAACCATCGGCGTGCGTGCGGCAGGGGCACGGCGGGGTGCCTTCGCGGCCGCAGGCTGCTTGATCGGCGCGATGTTTCCTGTCTGGAAGCGCTGGACAACCTGAGCCAAATCAGTGGCTTCCTCTGCAAGGCTGCGGGCAGCGGCGTTCGATTCCTCGACCATCGCAGCATTTTGCTGGGTCATCTTGTCCATCTCGTTCACCGCGAGATTCACCTGCTGCAGACGCAGCGCCTGCGCCTGGGCGGACGACGAGATCTCGGAGATTCGCGTGTTGATCGCGGCGACGCGGTCGCTGATCTGCAAGAGAACGGTGCCGGTCTCATCGACCAGCGCCACGCCGTCGGACACACCTGCGGTCGAAGCGGTGATCAGTTCCTTGATGTCCTTGGCGGCATCGGCGGAACGCTGTGCGAGCGCGCGCACCTCGTTGGCGACCACCGCAAAGCCTTTGCCCGCATCGCCAGCGCGTGCGGCCTCGACCCCGGCATTCAATGCCAGCAGATTGGTCTGGAAGGCGATGCCGTCGATGACATCGATGATGTTGGTGATCTCGCTCGAGGATTTCTGGATGGCGTCCATCGCGGTGACGGCGCGGCGCACGACGGCCCCGCCATCGGTTGCGGCGTGATGCGCCTCGCTGACCTGCTTGCCGACCTCAGAGGCGTTCTGCGCGGTCTGCTGCACCATGCCGGTGACTTCGCGCATCGCTGCGGCGCTTTCCTCCAGGCTGGCGGCCTGCTGTTCGGTGCGGCTGGCCAGATCGTCCGAGGCCGAGCGGATTTCCGAGGCGCCGTTGAGCACGTTCGACGCGGCGCTCGATGTCTGGGTCAGCAGCTGACAAAGCTGGCCCATGGTGTCGTTGAAATCCCGGCGCAGGCTGTCGAATTCGGAGTCGAAGGCAGAGTTGATCGAATATCTGAGATTGCCGTTCTTCATGTGATGCAGGCCCGACGTTATCTCGGACACGACCACGCGCAGAGCCGCATCCGCGCGGACACGTTCGGCGGCATTGTCCTTGAACACCAGCATCGCCTTGTTCATCCGGCCGACGCAGTCGCGGTGATCGGTAAAGGCGATGGCACTGTCCAGATCGCCAGCCGCAAGCCCCTCCATACGGACGACCGTATTCACATAGGGGTCACAGACCGCCTTTTTTGCATATAGCACGAACGCCCCCACCGCCATCAGCACCGCCAGCTCGCCGATCATTTCCCACAGGACGTCGCCGTTGCCGCCGACGAGTTCGACAGCGCTGTGCGCGGCGGGAATAATCGCAATGGCCAGCAGCACGCCGAGGATTATGTCGAATTTCTTGCGAATTGGATAATGGGCGTAAAAGTCTTTAAGCATGTCGGTCTCCTCTGGCGTCCCGCTGTCCAGCTTGGATGACACCGCTTAATCCGGCACTGCATAAGCAATGGTTAATGGAAATTTCCCGTAGAATTACCGAGATTTTCTACCTTGAAGCGCGTTCTGATCGATAATCAGACCCGTTCAACTTCGATGAGCTATCGATCGATTGGTTAATGCCGGCAGGAGGATTGGCCATGTCCGCGCGTGCATTAACCGGAGAAAACTGTTTGAAATCAAAATGCAGTCATTTCGACGATGCCCCTGTCCAGCCAGTCTGACAGAGTGCACCGATGGATCGGCCAAAAGTCCGTCCGACAAGGTGGCGAGCCGTCGGGTCGCGCAGTGCCGCAGCTTGTTTCGGGATGTAAAATTTCTGTTCCAATCTGATGGTGCGTGCTGACCCGCGAGCGGTGTGCGAGTCGCCATGCACCGGGCTGACGGTAACGACCGGTCGAGCCCTGGCGCACGCCTTGGGAAATCGACTTGTAACTTGCCATTGGCTAGGCATAACTTTCACAGCCCTCCGATCGGCAGCGGAGCCTCACCCCAGACAAGGGCTTGATGATGGCAGGGATGTTTCATTCTCGGCGCGGCCTCGTTACCGGGGTCCTGACTGTTGTCGGCAAGCTGGCTGCTGCTGGGCTCATCATGAGCGCATCGCCCGTCCTTGCCGCCAGTCCGGCGCAACTGTGCCAATCGTTTGACCGGGGCCGTGCGGCCGCACCGATCGATGGCGCGGCCTTGCGCAGATCGACCGAGATGATCGAACAGCGGCTGGCGCGCCGCAGCGGATCGAACGAAAGCGCCGACGGCGCAATGGAACTGCTCAACCTAGAGGACGCAGCATCGGGTGCCGCAGAATTGCGCGAGCTTGCGGCCTATTGCGCCGCAGCGGGCGAACTGATGCGCACCGGCAGTGGCGGGACCCAATCTGCAGCGCAATCCTTTCTGCTGACCGCGTTCCGCATGGCGGAGGCCGCCGGAGAACAGCAGGTCGCGTCGCGCGCAGCCTACAGGCTGGGTCTGGTGTCGCTCAATGCAGCAACCATACCGGCGACCCGTGGGGCGAGACGTTCGCGATCGGGAACGCGCGGCGCGGTGGAGACCGTGGCGCAGGCCGATGCGATCGGCGACGGCGTCTGCGGCGCCCTGTCCGCGGTCCAGCTGGGCACGACGCCACCGCAATATGTCGCGTCCGTCGCCTTGCGCTGCGCATCGGTGCGCAGCCTGACCACACAGGATTACCAGACAGCAGCACTGGCGCAGCTGCGCCTTGCAAGAATTGGCCTCGGCCTGCTGGCCAAATCCGACGACCGTCAGGACCTTCTCAGATCGACCATCGCGAGCGCTCTGGAGCAGGGCTTTGCCGCCGCCGCATCCATTTCGGGCGCGGCCATGCGCAGCGAGATCACCGGGCGGCTCGCCGAAGTGGCGCTCGAAAGCAGGGCGGTCGATGCGGCGACGCTCGGCACCCGGATCGCTGCCATGCGCTCTGCGGCAGGGAACGACGTGGCCAGCGCGGCCTATGCGGCTGCGATGGAGGCGAGGCTGGCATTGGCGCAAGGAGATGCGGGCACCGCGCGCGAACGCATCAACCAGGCGATCTTTCTCGAGGCGCAGCGTCCCATACCCGTGCGGTTGCCCGAATGGTACGTGCTGCTGGCAGAGATCGACCCGGAGCACCGCGCTGCCCATGCGCTTGCCGGCTACCGGGCGCTCGAGGCGATAAGGCCGCTCTTGCCCGCGGTCGATCCGCTGACCGAAGAATCCACCTTTTCCCTGCGGATGCACAAGGTCTTCGAAAAGGCGGTCGATGTGACGCTGTCGTCGATCCCGCCGGGCGACAGCCGCGAGGGAGAGGTGATCCTCGCCGCACAGGCAATGATTGAGACCTTTCGCGAGGCGGAGATCCAGAGCCTGTTCGGCAGCGAATGCGTGCCGCCGCGCATTGCCTTCACGCCATCGGACCTCGCGGCGGGCGAGGTGCTGCTCTATCCGGTTCTGCTCGCGGACCGGCTCGAGATCATCCTGGCTGAGCGTCCGGCATCGGGCGGACCGGCCATCTACAGGCGGTTGCCGCCTGACCAGGCTGCCGATCGCCAGCGCGTCGCGGCGCTGGTCGAAAAGGTCAATCTGGGGCTGAGCGAAGGCTTTGACGATGCATGGCGCCAGCCCGCGCGTGAGCTTGATGCGCTGCTCATCGAGCCTGTGGCAGCACTGCTCTCGCCCCAGACCACCCTGGTGATCATTCCCGATGGCCCGTTGCGCGCGCTGCCCTTTGCGGCGCTGCCCGATGCAGCAGGTCGTTTCCTCGTCGAGCGCACCCGGCTGGGCGGCAGCCCTGCGCTCGGTTATTCGCAGCCTGGTTCCGGCAGGCGCGATGACCAGCTTCGCGTCGTTGCGGCCTCGTTGCAGCAAAGCGTCGAGATTTTCGGCGGCACCTTTCCGGCGCTCGAAGGGACGACCGAGGAGGCGCGCATAGCCGCTGCCGTCGGCAAGCGCTCGGGCAGCCGGTTCATCGAGGATTTCCGCCGCGCCGATCTGGCCGAGGCGCTGCGGGGCGGTGCGATCGATGTCCTGCACCTGGCCACGCACGCCTCGTTCAACGGCGGCTCCAACCGCAGCTTCATCGTCGCCAATGGCGAAGCCATCCCGCTTTCAGAACTGCGCCGGATGATTGCCGGCAACTCGGCGCGTGGCGGAGCGCTCGACCTCATCGTGCTCAGCGCCTGCGAGACCGCCGTCGGAGACGACGAGGCCAATATGGGGCTGGCCGGCGCCGCGATCCAGGCCGGTGCTGCCAGCGCGATCGCCTCGCTCTGGCAGGTCAACGATGCAGGCACGGCAGAGCTGATGCGGCAGTTCTACGCGGGCTATGATGCGGGTCAGAGCAAGGCCGAGGCGTTGCGCCAGGCCCAGCTCGCTCTGCTTGCCGATGGTGCGTTTTCCGATCCCAATATATGGGCGGCGTTCACGCTGCTGGGGGCCTGGCGATGACGCGGCGCCGCACCCTGCTGGGTACCGCGCTGATGGCGGCCCTGCCTGCATGGCTGCCGATCGCCGCCCAGGCGCAGACGGTCATTGTCGCCGATACGGCCCCCGACCGGAACCTGGGGACCATCGTCAACCGCGACGGCACCCGGACGACGATTGACGGCGGCAGGCTGGCCGGCAGAAACCTGTTCCACTCGCTTGCTACCTTCCGCTTGAATGCAGGCGATACCGCAGCCTGGACATTTTCTTTCGCGAATCCCGCCTTGATCCAGAACGTCATCACGCGGGTGACCGGAGGCGAGCTGTCGACAATCAATGGCACGATCGACAGCGCCGCGCTTCCCAATGCGGATTTCTGGTTCATCAACCCGGCTGGCATCGTGTTCGGCGAGAATGCGCAGCTCAATGTCGCGGCCGGCGCGCATTTTGCCGCCGCTTCACATCTCGATTTTTTCAGGGGTGGTCGCTTCTCGGCGGTCACACCCGGCGGATCGACATTCTCGATGACCGTCCCTGAGAGTTTCGGGTTTCAGGGAACCGAGGGCGCGCTGGCGGTCTTCGGCAGCCCGGCAAGTCGGCCGATCGCAGCGCCAGGGGCCATCACCCTGGCCGGGCGCGACCTTTCCATTTCCGATCGTGCGCTGGTCGTCGGGGAGCGATTTTCGCGGGGATCCGGCTTCCGGCTCATCGCAGCGGGCAACAGTCCCGTCGTGCTGCCCATCAACCCGAACAGCACCGACCCGATGATCGCCACGGGCCGCCTCACTGTCAGCAATGCCACGATCACGTCCGCCCGCGAGGATGTGGAAATCGATGCCGGATCGATCGTGATGTCGCGAACGGCGATAAGCGTCGACGCACTGTTCGAGCCAACGCTGGTCATGTTCGCCACCGATTCGATCACGCTCACGGACAGCCTGATCAACACGAGCGCGTCTGGCGACAGGGGAGCAGGAGCGATCATCTTCACTGCGCGAAATGCCCTTATCCTGGACCGGACCACGCTGTTCAGCAACCAGAGCGGAACCGGGCTGCAGGGGTTCATCGCGATGGAAGGCAGCGATGTCAGGATCCGGGACTCGCGGATATCGGCGCTCTCCACAGGGCTAGGCGATGCCGGGAACATCTTCGTCGATGGCCGCACCATAGTCGTCGATGGCGCCAGCGTCATCGAGACCAACGGTCTTTCGCGTGGCGTCGCCGGGTTCGTGCAGTTCAGGGCGGCCGAATCGATCCGGCTCGCGGGCAATGCCGCCATCACGAGCAACAACAGCAGCGGCGGCCGAAGGGCGTTTGCCGGCTTGATCCGCTTCGAGGCTCCCGACATCCGGCTGAGTGGAAACGCCAGCATCACCGCCAATTCGCTGGGGTCGGGTAGCCCGGGAGACATCGGGATTGCCGCCAGAGATTTCCGCATGGATGGCGGTCGCATCGAGCTGACCGCAGCCGGCACCGGCGATGCCGGCACGCTTCAGATCACCGCCGATACCATCAGCCTGGCCAATGGTGCCTTGATCAGTTCGGATACCACCAGCCTGGGGCAGGCGGGGTCGATCACCATACGGGCAGCGCAAGGCCTTGCCATGGAGCGGGGCGTGACGGTCACCAGCAGCACGACGGGCGCGGGCAATGCCGGATCGATCTCGATTTCGGCGAGCGAACTCCGGCTCGACAATTCGGCGATTGCGACCGCAGTGGCACCGGCGGCCCGGGGCGGTGCCGGCAACATAACCATCACCACGTCCGGGGATATCGTACTGGCCAATGGCTCGCGGATTGCCTCGAGCAACGATGGGCTCGCGACCGACGCGGCGAGCGCGGGGACGATCACCGTGGGTGCGCGCGATCTCACGCTCGCCAATGGGGCGCAGATCACCACCAATTCGGCTTTCGGTCCCGCCGGGGCCATCCGCCTGGACCTTCCCTCGGGGGGCCTGTTGCGGCTCAGCGATGGGGCGTTCGGGCCCAGCATCGTGACGACGTCGTCGGGGCCAGGCACCGGCGGCGTCATCACCATCGGCAATCCGCTTGCCATCATCAGCCAGGGCGGCAACATATTCGCGCTGGGCGAGCAGGCGGGGGCGAATGTCGTGATTCGCTCGCAATTCTATATCGATGCCGCCGACCGGCTCGATCAGATCCGGGTCAACGGCAATTTCGTCTTCCAAGGCCAGCTCGATTATGTCGCCTCGGGTGAGGAGCCGAGGGATATCGACCTGCTCGATGCAAGTGCGGTGCTGGCAGGACGGTGCCGGGCGGCGCGTGCCGGCGGCGGGGCGAGCCAGTTGAGCATCGCCGCGATTGGACCCTATGGCCTAGCAGAGCCCGAGGCCGCACCCGGTGAACGTCCAGCCGAGCCTGTCGCGCTGCTGGACCGCGCCGCTCCGGATCGGCCGTGCGGCTGAGACCGGCTCTTGCGACCGCAGGCCTGATCGCGCTCATGTCGGGCCTTTGGGCACCGGCGGCGGCGCAGGTGGTGCCGGATGGAGCGCTGAGACCGGATGCGGGCGCATCACGGCTGCCGCCCCCCGTTTATGCCGATCCGGTGCCGCGCCCGGCACCCGGCCCATCCAAAACGCCGACGGCGCCATCGGTTACGCGCGTGCCCGGCGATGTCCCCGGCGTCCCGGACCAGGGGGCGGTCACGCTGACCCAACTCATCGTCGAGGGTGACCGCGCCATGAAGCCGGTTGAGGCATGGGCACCGGCCCGCGATGCGGCAAGCGGGCTTGTCGTCTCACTGGAGCCGGACGAACTCATCGACCCCGCCTGGGTGCAGCGCCAGTTTGCCGCCAACGATCTGGTCGGCCCGCCTGTTCCCTACGCCCGGATCATCGCGCTGATCCAGCTGATCAATGCGCAGTTCGCCGTGAACGGCTATGTCAATTCGGGTCTGCTAGTCCCCAGCCAGCCGCCGATCCGCGAAAGCGGCCCCTTGCGGCTCAGGCTGGTGCTTGGCCGTGTGGCGGCCGACGGGTTGAACATAGCCGATCCCGGACGCGGGCTGGACCGCCGGTTCGTCCTCGACCGGCTGCCATCCGCCACGGCCTATCCGTTCAATGCCGCTGATTTCGAGCGCCAGTTCCGGCTGCTGGCAGAGGATCCTGCGGTTACCACCGTCAATGCCGATCTGCGCCCCCATGGCCGACCAGGCGAAGCGGCGCTGGCGGTCACGGTCATGCCTGCAGAGCGGCTGGACGCGTATATCAGCCTTGCCAACAGCCGCACGCCGTCCATCGGCGCGCAGCGCACGGCGATCGGCGGCAGCATCAGAAATCTGCTGACACCCGGTGACCGGCTCGCCATCGAATTCGGGCGGACACGCGGGGTGATCGATGTGGCGGCAAGTTTCGAGGAACCCATTTTCTCGCCAAGTTGGCAGTTCTTCGTGGGATTGGGCTTCAACGATGCGGCGGTGGTCGATTCCATCCTCGCGCCGCTGGACATTCGCACGGAGGGCATCCAGCTCTACACCGGCCTGGCGCATCAACTGATCAAGACCCCGCTCATGCCCAAAGGCGACGGGACATTCGCGCCCTCGACCTCGCTGGTAGCGCGCGCGCAGTTCGATTTCCGTGACACGAAAACCTTCCTGCTGGGCGAGCGCTTCAGCTTCGCGCCCGGATCGGTCGATGGCGTGTCGCGCTATTACGCTGCGCGCCTGGCACTCGATTTCGTGTCGCGCTCGATCCGCCAGGTGCTGGCGCTCAGCGTCACCCTTTCGGTCGGCATCGATGGCACCCGAAGCGACATTGCCGGAGTTCCGGCTCCCGACCGCAATTTCATCGGCGTGCTCGGCCAAGCAAATTACGCGCGCAGGCTCAATGGAGCGGGAACCGAATTGCGCGGTCGGTTGACGGCCCAGTATAGCAGCAGCGTGACTTATGCCGGAGAGCGCTTACCGATCGGTGGCCTCAACTCGGTCCGTGGCTATCGCGAAACGCTCTATCTGGTCGACAATGCGGTGATCGGCTCGATCGAGCTATCGCAGCCCTTGAACCTTGGGGGTGGAGCAGACGTCACCGGGCCGGGCCAGTTCGTCATCGGCGCCTTTGTCGACGCAGCCTGGTTCAGGAACCGCGAGCCGCCCAATCCTCCGCGCGATTTCATCTCGGGGGCGGGCCTGTCGCTGGCCTGGACGCCGCATCCCGCCTTGAGCGCTCGCGTCACCTGGGCGCATGACTTCCAGAAGACGCGTGTAGCGGGCAATCGCAACCTGCAGGATGACGGGATCTATTTTTCGATCCTGTTCAACCCGTCACGGCTGCAGCGCTAGCGCCATGGGCGACGCCGGCCATGCGGTGTCCGGTATCTGTGGAGGCCCTCAATGCCCGCTGCCCTGGCTGCATGGCCTCTAGTCGAACCGCAGCCCGATGCGCCACAGCCTGCCGGGCGAGGGCAGGCCTGCCTGCGGGAAGATCTGCGCATCGGTCAGATTGTCGACGGCGAAGGTGAGCACGAGGTCGCGTGCGCCCATGCGCGCAATCGGGATGGCTGCGCGCAATGCGATTTCCGCAGCCGCGGGCAGTTCGACCCGCTGGCCTGCAGCATCGAGATCGATCGCCTTGCCGATCGCGCGCAGCTCGGCGCGCAGATCGAACCTGCCGGAAACGTTCCAGTCGAGTACCGCCAGCGCCTCGTACGAAGGCCGTTGCGGCAGCCGGCGGATGGGGGCGCTGCCCGCATCGGCGCGTGCGCTGAGCGCGGTGCCCGACAGCTCGAGCCGCAGCGTTTCGGTCAGGTCATGCGCCAGCCTGGCGTCGATGCCGAAGCTGGTCGCGCCGGAAAGGTTGAACCGCTGGCGGCGACCATCGGCGAGCACGCGCTGCGCCAGGGTGTTTTCCGATCGGATCAGGAACGGATTGAGCGTCAGCGCAAAGCCGGTACGCGTCAGCCGCAGTTCGGCATCGGCGAGCCAGGCCTGTTCGGGCCGCAGATCGGGATTGATCGCAAAGCGGCCCAGCGCCTCGCCGAACAGCTCGCGCGCGGTCGGAAAGCGCGTGCGCCTGCCGCCGCTGAAGGTCAGCGCCGCGCCGTTGCCCAGATCGAACTGCAGCGCCGAGGAAAAGGCGCCGGCGCCGAGCGAGGGCTGGCGAGGCTTGTCCCCGGTCAGCGGATTGTCGACCGCATCATAGGCTGCGCCCAGCGTCGCGCGGATGCCCTGGGCGAGCTGTGCGTCCGCCTCCACGCCCGCGCTGTAGAGATTCTGACGATATCTGAGCCGGGGGCCTGCGATGCCCGAGGGGAAATCGGTCTCGACCTGCCGGTGCGTGCTCGACTGCGCCGATGCCGCCCAGCGAAGGTCGAGCGGCCCCAGCCGGTGCGCCAGCGTGATCCGCCCGCCGGTGGTGCTGTCGTCATCGTCCTGCGTGCGGCGCAGCGCGGCATAGCTGACGCTGCGATATTGTGCGATGCGCTGGCTGAAATCCTGATGCCAGGCCGTCGCCCTGAATTCGGCATGGTCGCCGAGCGTCAGGCCCAGGTTCAGCGTCGCCTGGGTCAGCGCGATATCGGGATAGCGCCAGAAGCGCGTTCCCGCCTCGGCCGGTCGGTCGGATTCGGGCGCGATGCCGCGTTCTGCCGAAAGGTGCAGCACCGAGGCGCGCAGGCGAAGATCGCCCTGTTCGGTTCCAAGCGCCGCGAAGAAGCTGGCGGCGTCGAGATCGCTGTTGGTACGCCGGCTGCGCGAGGCCTGGCTGAAGGGCAGGGGCCCGGCGAGCGGTTCGGCATCGCGGGTGATCCCGCCCGCCGCCAGCGTCGCCTCGACCGCACCAATCCGTTCGGCCAGCACCACCGATGCGCTGCCCGATCCCAGGCTGCCCGCTTCGGCATGCGCGAAGCTGCCCTGCGCGCTCTGCCGAGTCTGGAAATCGACCACGCCCGCGACGGTATTGGTGCCATATTCGATCGGCGCGGCGCCCTTGGTGATGCGGACATCGCCGATCAGCCCGGCGGGCAGCAGGCCCAGGTCGACGCGTCCGTCCCAGGGCACGGCGAGCGGCGCGCCGTCGAGAAACACCTGCGTCTGGCGTTCCTCCGCGCCGCGAATGCGCGCCACCGTCTCGCCGCGGGAATTGGCGCGTACGGTCACCCCTGCGACGCCGCGCAGCACATCGGCAAGGCTGCGCGGCTGGCGATCGACCAGCTCGTCCTGCGTGACAACCGTCTGCGGCGGCAGCACCCGCCCGGCCTGGGCAGGGGCAGTGACGGTGATCGGCGGCAGCCTGGTTTCGGCCGCCGCCGTTCCGGTCGTCACTATGGCGGGAGCCGCAAGCGCCGCCGCCAGACAGCGTGCTCTCATTCGGCTGCCGGATCGGCCGCCGGCACGGCCAGCGGCCTGCGCACGATTTCGGCGATGCCCGCCGCGCTCAATTGGGCGTTGAGCTTCGGCATATCGCTGCCGATCGCCGCTTCGAGTGCCGCCAGCTGCCGGTCGAGCTCGGCCGAAAGCGTCGCGAACACCGCTTCGCTCTGATCGGTCGGGCGCGCCTCGGCGCTCTCCGCAACGCCGATCAGCCCGGCGAGCTTGTCGTTGAGCTTGATCGGATAGTTGAGCGGGTCCTGACGCGAACGGTTGCGCACCTGGTAGAGCTCGCCCTCGATCGCGCTGAGTTTCGCATCAAACGCGCCTAGGGATGTGCGTAGCGCGGCATTGGCCGAGGCATTGCCCGCCGCTGCTGCGGTCTGCTCCTTGATGCCGCGGATCAGCAGCACCGCCTCGTTCGCCTGGCTGACGCGGCTGCTGACGCGGTTGGCGAAATCGAACCGCGCGACCAGGTCCGCCTGGGTGACATTGGTCAGGCGCGGGTCGGTGCGGATCTCGAACGGCTGGGTGAAGCTCTTGCCGTCGACGGTCAGGCGCGCCTGATAGCGGCCCGGTGCCGCCGTGATGCCGCCGTTGCGACTGGTCCACAGGATCATGCCGGGGAAATCGGTAAAGCCCGGGTAGCGCATTTTCCACACGAAGCGGTTGAGGCCGGGCTTCATCGTCGTGGTCGGCTTGGGCTTGGGCTTGAACGGGTCGTTGTCCTCGTCGTCCTTCTTTTCGTCCTTCTTGGGCTCGACCGGATTGCCCGCGAAGCTCTGGATCAGCGCGCCATCGGGGCCGAGAATGTCGAGCGCCAGCGTCTTGGGGCGGGTGGGCAGGAAATAGTCGATCGCGACGCCCTCATCGACCTCGCGCACCGCAGGAGCGGGGGCGAACAACCGCTCGGTACGCGGCGCGCCGCTTTCGAGCTGGCGCAGCACGCCGATATTGTCGAGCACCCAGAACGATCGGCCATGCGTCGCGATCACCAGATCGTTGGCGGTGACGGCGAGGTCCGAGACCTGAACCGCCGGCAGGTTGCGCTGTAGCTTGCGCCAGTCCTTGCCGCCGTTGAACGATACCCAGACGCCGCGTTCGGTGCCGAGATAGAGCAGGCCGGGGCGAACGATGTCCTCGCGGATGCTGCGCGCCATCTCGTCGGCAGGCAGGCCCGCAGCGATCGAGGTCCAGGTCCGGCCATAGTCGGTGGTCTTCAGCACATAGGGCTTGAAGTCGTTCAGCAGGAAGCGATGGCCGGTCATATAGGCGGTGCCGTCGGAATGTGGCGAATCCTCGACCGTCGTGATCTTCACATAGCGCGGCAGCGTCTTGGGCGTGACGTTGGACCATTTGCCGCCGCCATCGCGCGTCACATGCACCAGGCCATCGTCCGACCCAGCCCAGATCAGCCCGCGCTCGCGCCGCGATGGGGCGAGCGCAAATACGGTGGCATAGGTCTCGACGCCGGTCTGGTCGCGCGTGATCGGTCCGCCCGAGGGGCCGAGCGTCTTGGGATCGGCCAGCGTCAGGTCGGGGCTGATCTTCTCCCAGCTCTGCCCCTCGTTGCGGCTGCGCCAGACATGCTGCGAGGTGACATAGAGGCTCTTGGGATCGTGCGGGTCGAACACGATCGGGAAGGTCCACTGGAACCGCTCGGCAATCTCGCCCGCCGAATAGCCCATCGGATTGTCGGGCAGCACGTTGATCGCGCGCGCCTGGCCGGTGGCGCGGTCATAGCGGTCGAGCGTGCCGCCATAGCTGCCCGCATAGAAGATCTCAGGGTTCAGCGGATCGTTGGTGACATAGCCGCTCTCGCCGCCGCCCGCGGCAAAGCCGTACTGGCCGCCGCCGAGCACATTGACATGCTTCCAGTCGCGCGAGGGCACGCAGATGGTCGAATTGTCCTGCTGCCCGCCGCAGACGAAATAGGGGAAATGGCTGCTCACCGAGACGCGGTACATCTGCGCGGTCGGGTAATTCTGCCGCGTCCAGCTCTCGCCGCCATTGACGCTCACATTCGCGCCGCCGTCATTGGCCTGGATCATTCGCTGGTTGTTGGCGGGGTCGATCCACAGATCATGATTGTCGCCATGCGGCACCTTGATCTTCTTGAGCGTCGCCCCCGCGTCGTCTGATCGGAAGAAGTCGACGTTCAGGATATAGACCCGGTCCTTCTCGACCGGATCGGCGAGCAGGCGCGAATAATAGAAGGCGCGCTGGCGCAGGTCGCGGCTGTCGTTGCTGCGCCGCCAGCTCGCCCCGGCATCGTCGGAGACGAACAGCCCGCCTTCCTCGGCATGCTCGACAATGGCGTAGACGCGATTTGCATCGACCGGCGAGACGCTGACCCCGATCTTCCCGATCAGCCCCGTTTGCGGCAGCCCCGGCGCGCGGGTCAGTTCCTTCCACGTCTCGCCGCCATCGGTGCTGTGGAACAGCCCGCTGCCGGGACCGCCCGAGCTCATGCCCCAGGGCTTGCGCCACGCCTCCCAGAGCGCAGCATAGATGTTGCGCGGGTTCTTCGGATCGATCGAGATGTCGACCGCGCCGGTCTTGGCGTCGCGGAACAGCACCTTGCGCCAGCTCTTGCCACCGTCGGTGGTCTTGAACACGCCGCGCTCGGCATTGGCCTCGCCATAATGGCCGAAGCCCGCGACGAACGCGGTGTCGCAATTGGCCGGATCGATCCGCACCCGCGCGAAATTCTGGACATCGGCAAGCCCGGTCTTCGCCCAGGTCTTGCCCGCATCGACCGATTTCCACACGCCATTGCCGGGCAGGATGTTGCCGCGCAGCTGCGTCTCGCCGGTGGTCAGGTACAGGATATCGGGATTGGCCTCGCACACCGCGACCCCGCCGACTGCGGCGGTATCGAGCTGGCCGTCGGTGACCGGCTTCCAGCTCTGGCCGCTATCCGTCGTCTTCCACAGGCCGCCGCCCACGGCGGTGAAATAATATTCATGCGGGCGCGCCGCGCTGCCGGTGGCGGAGATCGAGCGGCCGCCGCGATCGGGGCCGATATTGCGCCAGGTCAGCGAGGTGAAATAGGCCTGCTCGTCCTCGGGCAACGGCGCATCGGCGGCCTCCTTGGCCTTGTCGAGCTCGTTCGCGTCCTGCGCCAGCACGGCGCTGGCGGGCAACCAGCACATCGCCAGCCCGATCCATTTGTGTCTGAGCTTCATCTACGCCCCCTCTTCCTGTCTGATAGGATCCGCGACCCGGCGGCAGCCGATTCCAGATTGTTTCCGTTGGCACCACCATCGGGTGGCGCATGTGGAAAATCAAGCAAACTCACAGGCTTGAGGCGACCGATCACACAGGGCAGGCGAACGCTGGTCGAGCGGCTTTTCGCAGCGATCGCGCCGGCGTTTCCGGGGGAGGGGCAATCGCAGCGAATCCAGGCCGGAATGATCGGGCAGCATGCATCGCCGAGCGCGAAACAATGGGACTATTGCCAATACAACGGCTTGCGGCCAGCCCAGTGGGGAATCAGTACATCGGGGACAACCGGAGCGATTCATTATCGCTGGCACCATCCGGCATGCTATGCGAAAGCATCCGTGGTGACCCCTACGGGAATCGAACCCGTGTTTCAGCCGTGAAAGGGCCGCGTCCTAACCGCTAGACGAAGGGGCCATCTGTGCGGGAAGCGCCCCTCTAAGCAGTTGATCGGGGGCAGTCAAGCGCCCGTTTCCGGTTTTTTTCGCTTTTTCAAAAATCGACCGGAGCGAGGTCGTCGATATGCATTTCGGTGGCATGATTGCCGTTCCAGCTGTCGATCTTCACGCGGCCCGCGAGCCAGAAACGCCGGTCGCGCGGGGCGCCGAGCAAAGCCTGGCCGAGCGGGGTATCGACGCTGCGAAATGCCATCGCCTTGAACGATGCGCCGTCATCGCCCGCTGCGATCGCGCGGACATGCGTGGTGCCGACGACGTCGCAGCGCACGATTCGCACCGGCCCGGTGGCGAGGCGCGGCGCGGGCCAGCCCATGCCATAGGGGCCCGCCGCCTCCATGCGCTCGACCAGATCGGGGGTGAGCCCGCGCGGCGCGACCAGCGCATCGACCAGCAGCCGCGCCGCGCCCGAGGCAGCGGCGACCGGGGCGGCGAGCCGATCTTCCAGAAACTCGCCGAATCGGTCGAGCAGGTCGGCGTTGATCGTCAGCCCTGCCGCCATGGCATGGCCGCCGCCCGCAACGAGCAGCCCTGCATCCTTGGCCGCGATGATCGCCGCGCCCAGATCGACGCCGGGGATCGAGCGACCAGATCCCTTGCCGATGCCCGACTCGTCGAGCGCGATGACCAGCGAGGGGCGATTCGTCTTTTCCTTGATCCGCCCGGCGACGATGCCGATGACGCCGGGATGCCAGGCGCGGCCCGCGAGCACCGCGACCGCGCGGTTGTGCTGCGCAGAGAGCAAAGCTTCGGCCTCTTCCTGCACCATCGCCTCGATCGCGCGGCGCTCGTCGTTGAGGCGCGACAGTTCGGCGGCGATGGCGCGCGCTTCGCTCTCGTCCTGCGTGGTCAGCAGCCGCACGCCCAAGTCCGCCGATCCGACGCGCCCGCCCGCGTTGATTCGCGGACCCAGTGCAAAGCCCAGGTCCGAGCAGACCGGGGCGCGGGTCAGCCGGCTGGCCTCGATCAGCGCCGCCATGCCGATATTGCGCCTGCGCCCCATGATCTTCAGCCCCTGCGCGACGAATGCGCGGTTGAGGCCCTTCAATTGCGCGACATCGGCGACGGTGCCCAAGGCTACCAGATCGAGCAGTTCCATCAGCGCGGGCTCGGTGCGGCTGGCGAAAAAGCCTTGCGCGCGCAGCGTGCGGACCACAGCGGCGGCGAGTAGGAAGGCGACGCCGACAGCGGCGAGATGCCCGTGCGCTGCCGCCTCGTCCTCTTCGTCGAGTCGGTTGGGATTGACGAGGGCAAAGGCGCGCGGCAGCTCGGCGGCGCATTTGTGGTGATCGACCACGACGACGTCGACGCCTGCCTCGTGCGCCATCTGCAGCGCCTCATAGGCCATCGCGCCGCAATCGACGGTGACGATCAATGTCGACCCGTCCTGAGCGAGTTTGGTGAGCGCCGCGCCCGAGGGGCCATAGCCTTCCATCAGCCGGTCGGGGATATAGGCGCCGGCGTCCAGGCCCAGATCGCGCAGCAGCCGGATCAGCAGCGCCGCGCTGGTCGCGCCGTCGACGTCATAATCACCATAGATGGTGACCTTCTCGCGCGCGATCACCGCCTGGGCGAGGCGGTCGGCGGCATTGTCCATGTCGCGGAAGATCGATGGATCGGGCATGAAGCCGCGGATCGTGGGTGCGCGATGCCGCTCCAGATCGTCGCGCGGCACGCCGCGGCTCAGCAGCAGCAGCGACACCAGGTCGTCGGGCTGCAGGTCCGCCTCGCGCCGGTCGCCCTCGGCACCACGCCAGTGCCAGGGCTGACCGGTGAGCGATCGGGTGATGCCGAGAACGGGATCGGGGTGGAGCGTGGCCATGGTCCCTCTCTAGCGAGCGCGATTCCGCTTGGCGAGGGTGTGCTGGGTCGAAAGGACTGGATTGCGGGAGGCTGGGCACTATCAAGGCAGAATGACAGAGCAGCCGATCCTGTTGATCATCTGGCACAGCCGCACCGGCGCTTCCAAGGTGATGGCGGAAGCGGCAGCTGCCGCTGCGCGTAACGAATGTACGGTGCAGCTGGTGGCGGCGGAGGAAGCAGAGGCCGCCGACCTGATTGCCGCTTCGGGCTATATTTTCGTCTGCCCCGAGAATCTCGCCAGCATGACCGGGGCGATGAAGGAGTTCTTCGATCGCTGCTATTACCCGCTGCTGGGGCGGATCGAGGGGCGGCCCTATGCGGCGACGGTGGCGGCGGGATCGGACGGGGCAGGGGCGGTGCGGCAGATCGAGCGGATCGCTACCGGCTGGCGATTGAAGCGCATCGCCGAGAGCCTGATCGTCTGCACACACGCGCAAACGCCCGAGGCCATTGCCGCGCCCAAGCATCCGGACGCGGCCGCGCTCGCCCCCTGCAGCGAATTGGGCGCGATGTTCGGGGCGGGGCTGGCCATGGGCATTTTCTGAGCTTAAGTGTTTGCATCTGAAACGAGATTTGGGTCCATTGCTGGGGAGTATCGCATGCTGTTCCGTTCGTCGCTGCTGGCTGTTGCCGCGCTCATCGCCGTTCCTGCCGCCGCGCAGCAGGCGCCCGTCCAGACACGCCAGGTCGGCACGGCGCGGCTGGAGAACGTGCCCGAGATTCCGCAGGACATCCGCGATGCGGTGCAGCGCTACCAGAATTATCGCGAAGCGCGGTTCCAGGACTGGCTGCCCGATGGATCGATGCTGATCACCACGCGCTTCGGATCGACCTTTCAGGTGCACCATGTGCCCGCTCCCGGCGCGGCGCGGCGGCAGCTGACCTATTATAGCGAGCCCGTCGGAGGGGCGAAGACCGTGCCTGGCAAGAAGCGCTTCGTGCTCACCCGCGATACCGGCGGCGATGAATGGTTCCAGCTGTTCGTGCGCGATCTCGACGGCGTGGGCCAGCCGCTGACCGAGCCGGTGACGCGCAACCAGTCGCCGGTCTTCGCCAAGGATGGGAGCCTGCTGGTCTGGTCGCGCGCCACCAAGGGTTCGGCCGACTATGCGATCATGGCTGCAGATCCTGCCGATCCGAAGAGCCGTCGCCTGGTCTGGCAGGGCACCGGTGCGGTCGGCCCGCAGGACATCAGCGCGGACAAGACGACGGTGCTGCTCGGAAAGGGCATTTCCAACCGCGAGAACCATCTGATGCTGCTCGACATGGCCAGCGGCAAGGTCACCCCGCTCGACTGGTCGGTCAAGGCCAAGGCGCGGTTCGAGGACCCGCGCTTCATCGATGGCGGCAAGGCGATCGTCGCGATCACCAACGCCGGCACCGACACGCGGCGGCTGGTGCGGATCGATGCCGCCACTGGCAAGATGACCGCGCTGTCGCGCGAGCCGGGCTGGGATGTCGAGGCCTATGACCTGTCGCCCGATGGCCGCACCATCGCCTATACGCTCAACGAGGACGGCTATTCGCGCGTGATTCTGATGCCGCTGGCGGGTGGCGCGGGCCAATCGCCAGCGCTTCCGCGCGGGGTTGTGACGGCCCTGTCCTTCTCGCCCGACGGCGGCAAGCTCGCGGTGGGGCTAACCAATGCGACCACCGCAGGCGATGTCTGGACCGTGGAGCTCGGCAATCAGGCGATCACCCGCTGGACCCAGTCCGAGCCGGGCGAGCTCGATCCCGCGAAGCTGGTCGAGCCGCAGCTGGTGCGCTTTACCAGCTTTGACGGGCTGACCGTGCCCGCCTTTGTCTATCGGCCCAAGAACGCCGCGCCCGATGCCAAGCTGCCGGTGATCATCGACATTCATGGCGGGCCCGAGGCGCAGACGCGTCCGAGCTGGAACCCCGGCGCACAATATTTTGCCGATGTGCTGGGCGCGGTGGTCATCCTTCCCAATGTGCGCGGCTCGGACGGCTATGGCACCAAATATCTCAACCTCGACAACGGACCGCTGCGCGAGGACAGCGTCAAGGATATCGGCGCGCTGATTGACTGGGCGGGCAAGCAGCCGGGCATGGATGCGAAGCGTATCGCGGTCTACGGCCAGTCCTATGGCGGCTACATGTCGCTCGCCAGCATGACCTTCTATTCGGACAAGCTGGTCGGCGGGGTCGAGCGCTATGGCATCAGCGATTTCATCAGCTTCATGGCCAATACCGAAGCCTATCGCCGCGACAACCGCCGCGCCGAATATGGCGACGAGCGCGACCCCAAGATGCGCGCGGTGTTCGAACGGATCGCGCCGCTCAAGAATGTGGGCAAGATCACCAAGCCGATGCTGGTGATGCAGGGCGCGAACGACCCGCGCGTGCCGCAATCCGAATCCGATCAGGTGGTCGCCGCGCTGCGCGCGAACGGGGTCGAGACCTGGTACGTGCTCTATGCCGATGAAGGCCATGGCTTCCTCAAGAAGGCGAACAACGATCTGCGCCGCGAGGTCGAGACGGTGTTCCTGAAGAAGCTCTTCGCACAATGAGGACGTTCTTCGATCCGCGCCAGCACGATCATGCGCCCGCGATGGAGCTGCACAACGGGGCTTATGTGCCCTATGCCGAGCATCGCGGACGCATGGAGAATGTGCTCGAAGCGCTGAGCGATATCGAAACGCCGCGCGATTACGGGCTCGAGCCGATCCGCCGGGTGCATCGCGACAATTATCTGGAGTTCCTGCAGACCGCGCACAAGCGCTGGGTCGAGGCAGGGCGCACTGGCGATGCGCATGGCTATGCGTGGCCGGTGGTGGGGCGGCGGCCGCTGAAGCTCAACCGGATCGACGCCGACCTTGGCCAGTTCAGCTTCGATGCTTCCAGCCCGATTGCTGCCGGAACCTGGTCCAGCGCCTATTGGGCGGCGCAATCGGCGCTGGCGGCGACCGAGGCGGTGCTCGGCGGCGATCGCTCAGCCTTCGCGCTGTGCCGCCCGCCGGGACACCATTGCGGCGCGGATTATCTGGGCGGCTATTGCTTCATCAACAATGTCGCGGTGGCGGCCGAAGCGGCCATCGCGGCGGGCCGGAAGCGCATTGCGATCCTCGATGTCGATTACCACCATGGCAATGGCACGCAGGATATTTTCTACGATCGCGGCGACGTTCTGTTCGTCTCGATCCATGCCGATCCTGCGACCGACTATCCGTTCTTCTGGGGCCATTCTGACGAGCGTGGCGAGGGGGCAGGCGAGGGCGCGACGCTCAACCTGCCGCTGCCGCGCGGCACGGACCTGGCCAGCTATATGGCGGCGCTGGAGACGGGGCTGGCCGCGATCCGCGCTTTCGGTGCGGACATGCTGTGCGTCTCGTTCGGCGCGGATACCTTTGCCGGCGACCCGATCTCGCAATTCGCGCTACAGACGGCCGATTATACCCCCATCGCCCGCTCGATCGCCGCGCTCGATCTGCCGACAGTGATCGTCATGGAAGGCGGCTACGCGGTCGACGCGCTGGGCGCAAATGTCGCAGCGTTTCTGGCGGGGTTTGGGTAGGCGGGTGTAGGCGCGGGGCGGAAAGGGCTGCCCCTAGCCCCCCTTCTTCACCTTGCGATAGGGCACGAACTCGCTCAGCGCGCAGCTGCCCAGGGGCACGTTGATGCGCAGGTCCTGGACCAGCACGATGTCGCCCGAGCACAGGCGGCCGACCGGGGTCTGCGAGATCATCGTGTTGTCGCGGGCGCGGGGGCAGCCGAGATACGGCGTATTGACGTACACCACCGAGCCATCGTCATAGAGCAGCACGTCGTCGCTGGCCGCGGTCGAGCGGCGCAGGCGGGTGCGCGGGATGCAGTCGACCGGATCGCCCGCCACCCGGTCCTTGAGATAGATTTTCGCGAGCTTCTGACCGCGTTCGTCGAGATTGGCGATGGCATCGGCGGTGCGCGTGCGGATTTCCGCATCGCGGCTGTCCGAGGCGATCAGCGGGGTGGCACAGGCGAGCGCGGCGAGGCTGAGCATGATGGGCATGTTGCGCATGGTCGTCATCCTTGTTCTGGGCCCCCGAAGAGCCTTAATATACCCCAGCCCGCCGCGCGTCGCCAGCGGCTTACCAGCTGCCGGTATTGGGCATCGAGACCCAGGGCTCGGCAGGTTCCAGATGGCCTTCCTGCAGCAGCTCGACCGAGATGCCGTCGGGGCTGCGCACGAAAGCCATATGCCCGTCGCGCGGAGGGCGGTTGATCGTCACGCCCGCATCCATCAGCCGCTGGCAGGTCTCGTAGACATTCTCCACCCGATAGGCGAGGTGCCCGAAATTGCGTCCGCCGGTATATTCCTCCGGGTCCCAGTTGTGCGTCAGCTCGACCTCGGCCACGCCCTCCTGACCGGGCGCGGCGAGGAAGATCAGCGTGAAGCGGCCCTGCTCGCTGGAGAAGCGGCGGACTTCCTTGAGGCCGATCAGCTCGAAAAACTTGATCGTCGCATCGGGATCGGTGACGCGGATCATCGTGTGGAGATATTTGGTCATTATATTGGCCTCAATTCATCGCAGTTAAGACACGGTTCATCGCAGCTCGGCTAATCAATCCATCGTGTCGTCGGGGGTGGATGTGCCCCGCAGATATAGGCGGCACGCATCGCATTGGAAGGACTTTCGGACATGGTTGATGGTGGGGGATCGGACGGATCGGGCAAGCGCGGCTGGGTGCGCGACAATGTGTTTCTCGCCGGTGCCGGGATACTGGCGATCGGCATGGTCGCGGGCGGCTATCTGCTCGGCGATGGCCTGTTGCGCGCCAAGCAGGCGGACCGTTCGGTCACCGTGCGCGGCCTTGCCGAAAAGGACGTGACGGCGGATCTTGCCACCTGGACCATCGCCTATTCGGCCCAGGCCGAGGACCTCGCAAGCGCGCAGGCCGATATCGATGCCGATACCAAGGCGCTGCGCGGTTTCTTCACCGAGCTCGGCTTCGATGGCGACGCGCTGCAGCCCACGGGCGCGAACGTCTCGCAGTTCAACAACAATTACGGATCGACCACCTATACCATCCGCCAGCGCATGTCGCTGCGCACCAACGACATCAAGAAGGCGCAGGCGGCGGTGAAGCGCCAGTTCGACTTGATCCGGCGGGGCGTCGTGCTCGACGAAGGATCGGGCATGGCGTATAGCTTTACCAAGCTCAACGACATCAAACCCAAGATGGTGGCCGAAGCGACCAAGGATGCGCGTGCCTCGGCCGAGCAGTTCGCCAAGGACAGCGGCACCGATGTTGGCGGGATCAAGAGCGCGACCCAGGGCTATTTCTCGGTCGAATCGCGCGATGGCGAGAGCGGTGGCGGCTGGGGCGTCAGCGACACGCCGTACAAGAAGGTACGCGTGGTGACGACCGTGGATTTCTACCTGGATTGATCAATGCTCTCCCCTCCCCCTGGGGAGGGGAGAGGCCTAGGGCTTCGCGGTGGTCTCTGCCGTCTCTGCCTCTGCCCGGTCGAGCTCGCTCAGATGGCCGCGCGCGGTGCGCGCTATCGGCCCCTCGGGGCGGATCTCGATCGCCTGGGTCCAGTTGCGCCGGGCGACGTCGTATTTGCCCGCGCTCGCCGCGATATTGCCCGCCTCGAGCGCCACTTCGGGGTCGCGCGGGGCGAGCCGTGCGGCGATGTCGATATCGGCCTGCGCCCGCTCCAGCTTGCCCAGCCGGCGCGCCAGCGTCGCCGAGAGCAGCCAGGCGAGCGGGTCCTCGGGCGCGAGCTTGTGCGCCTCGGCCAGCGCAATTTCCGCTGCATCGGTCTGTCCTGCGACCACCAGCGCGCGGGCGCGGTCGAGATGCAGTTCGCCGAGCAGCAGCCCCTGCGCTACGCCCTGCGCCAGCGCCGCGTCGAAATAGGTGAGCGCTTTGTCGGCATCGCCCGTCGCCAGCATCGCATTGCCCGCCTGGGTCCACAGATTCGCGGCGCGCTTGTCGCGGGCAAGCTCGGCATCGCGCGCGGCGTCGACAAACGCATCGGCTGCAGCGGCCCAGCGGCCTTCCTTGGAATAGGCAAAGCCGAGGCAATGCCGCGCGAAATAGCCGCCGCCCGCGATGAGCCATTCATTGGCCGCGACGATACCCGTCTTGGGATCGTCGGTTGCCGTGTCCATGCAGGCATCGAAGCGCGCCTCGTCGGCCAGCGGCGCCGTGAAGCCGGACGCGCGGGGGCCGGGCTTCGGCACGTCGGCCTCGGCGGGTGCCGGTGCGGGCAGGGGCGGCAAGGCATTGGCGTCGGCAGGGCCGACCTGGGTAGCCGCGAGCAGCAAGACAGCAGGGAAAATCGTCATGGCGGCTCCTGTGACGCGCTCGACCTTAACCGGCGCTGGCTGGCTGGCGTGCCGCCGCTGCAATCGCAGCCGCGAATGCCTTGCCGCCATCGGCCGTCCGGTCGAGCGACAGCCAGGGTTCGATCAGCTCGATTTCCATCAGCGCATAGCCGCCCCGGCCATCACCGACCATGTCGATCCGCGCATAGAGCAGGTCGGCATCGATCGCCCCAAGCGTCGCAAGAGCGAGATCGCGCGCGGCCGCTGGCGGTACTACCGCCTGCGACTGGCCGCCGAACTGGCCCTGCACGCGAAAATCCCCGCTCTTCGGGCGTTTGAGGATGGCATGCGCGAATTCGCCCGCCAGCCAGAACAGCGAATATTCGCCCTCGCTGGCGATCATCGGCATCATCGGCTGGACAAGCATCGCGTGGCCCAGCGCATCGGGCGGGCAGGGCGCGCCATCGCGCAGCAGCCAGGTATGGTCGGATCCTGCCGAAACCGGGGGCTTCACCACCAGATCGGTGGTGCCGAAGGCGGTGCGCGCTTCGTCCACCGCCGCCGCGTCCAGCCGTCCGTGAAACCGCGTCGGCACGATGGCGACGCCGCGCTGTGCGAGTTCGAGCAGATAGCGTTTATCGGTATTCCAGCGCAGTATTTCGAGCGGGTTGAGGAAGCGTGCGCCCTGCCAGCGATCGAGCTGCGCGTGCCAGCGCGGCAGCGCGCGATGATAGCCCCAGGCCATCAGCGGCAGCACCAGATCCGCCTCGAACGGTGCGCTGTCGGTCCAGGCGCGCCATTCGACCGTCAGTCCATGCGCGGCGAGCAGCGGCTCGATCACGACCGCCTGGTCCTGCCAGTCGTCATAGCGGGTGAGGTCGGCGGCGTCGGGGATGAGAATGCAGATGCGCATGGAACTGGCCTGGCTGGGAAGGGGGCGGGGTTCGGATCAGGCTTGATCGTTCCGCCCTTTCGGGTCAACAGTTGCGGCCATGACCGATCCCGCGCCCGTAATCCAGAGCCTGTTTGCCGGGCTGCCGATCTTCATGCTGCATCTGGGCACGGCGACGGTAGCGTGGGCGCTGGCTCTGGCGCTCTATATGTGGATTACCCCGCACAAGGAATTCGCGCTGATCCGCGCGGGCAATGTCTCGGCGGCGGTTTCACTGGGCGGTGCGGCACTCGGGCTGGCGCTGCCGCTCGCCTTCTGTCTCGCCGCTTCGGTCAATGTCTGGGACGTGCTGATCTGGGGCAGCGTGACGCTCATCCTGCAATTGATCGCGTTTCGCGCGGTCGATCTGCTGATCGGCAATCTGTCGAAGCGGATCGAGGAGGATCAGCTGGCTGCTGCGATCTTCCTGGCCATGACCAAGGTCGCCTTGGCCGCGCTCAATGCGGCTGCCGTCGCCGGATAGAAAATGGCGGAGCCGCTTGCGCAGCCCCGCCATTTTCAACTATCAGCCATCGATCAGAAGCGGAACGCGGTGGTCACGCGGATCGAGTGGAACTCGAAATTCGGATCGCTGCGGCGCATGTCGGTCTGGCCGGCACGCAGCAGGAACGGGTTGGTCGCAGGGGCGGTGCCCGGACCGACGTTCACGGCGAAATCGTCATTGGTATAGGTGTTGTAGAGATATTCGAGGCCGATGCTCATGTTGGGAGCGATCTTGGCTTCGACACCGCCACCGGCCTGCCAGCCCCACGACCAATCCTTGGTGTTGCGCGGCGTGAACGAATTGGCAGCGTTCGAAGTGCGGAAGCCGTTCTCGATGCGACCATAGCTGACGCCGCCGGTGCCGTAGAACAGGATGCCGCCGCCCGGGGTATAGCCAGCGCGGGCTCGGGCCGAGATGGCGTAATCGAGTTCACGCGTGAACGTATAGTTGGCCGGGGTCGTGCTGAACGCGGTGACGAAATCCTTGGCTTCCGACTTGCTGCCCTCGACCAGTGCACCGATGACGAAATTGCCATAGCGCTTGTCGGCGCCGATGCGGACACCGTATTCGATGCCGTTCTGGTCCTGACGGCAGCCGGCATCAGCATTGTTGCCCCTGGCCGAACCACGGCAGAAGCCCGGGCTGAAGGCATTGAGGCCTGCGGTATTCAGCACGCTGTCGTTGAAGTCGCCATCGACATTGGTGTCGAAGACAACGCCTTCACCGCGCGGGCTCGACTGAGCCGAATAGCCGAAATGGCCGCCGACATAGACGCCGTCGAAATCGGTATCTTCCTTCACCGTCTGGGCGAATGCGGGCGTCGCCAGCATGGCGACAGCAATGGCCGAAGCGGCGGAAAATTTGATGGGGGTCTTCATGGTTTCGCGTCCTTGCTTTTTGGTATTCAGACGGTTGCCAAACCTACAGACCCACAGCTCGGTTCCAACATCACGAACATTGATGAGCTTGCGTTGCGATTTTGTCACACACGCATCATGCTGAATCGATGGCATGAACGCAGCATTAATTGAAAGTAAGCGCGATATTCAGAAACAGGCGATCAGCTGCATTGCCGCAGCGACAAGCAACACTTGTATCGTGAAACTTTGCCTATCCGCTTGATTCTGTCGCCAGCGCCGGTAGCGTCGCAATTATGCACAAGGCGATGGAAGGTTCCGAAAGCGCTCGGCGCGGATGAGCAAGGCGCGGACCTCCAACCGCCGCGGCTGCCTGCCCTGGGTCCTGGGGGCGGTGCTGCTGATTGTCTGGTTTGGCGGCAGCGAAGAGGAATGGGGCGATGCGCCGCTCAGCGTGGAACAGTTCGATCCCCGCAGCCCGCGCCGCCCGATGCCCGATATCGGCGAGAGCTTCGTCATCGCCGATCCCGGCCCGCAACAGGACAGCCAGGGCACGGCTTTCGCTGTCGATCGCGACGGCACTTGGCTGACCGCGCAGCATGTCACGCATGGCTGCGACCGGATCGGGCTGGTCGCGGAGGACGGTATCGATGCGATCAGCGACGTCCTCGAGAGCAGCGAGGCCGATGCGTCGGTCATCCGCCAGGGGCCGCTTCCCGAATTCGCGCTCGCGCTGACCGAGGAGCTGCCGGAGGAGGGCGCCTTCGGCTATCATATGGGTTTCCCAGCGGGCAATCCGGCGGTGGTGGTCTCGCGCTTTCTGGGCGCTGCATATGCTTCGCGTGGTGGACCGGGCGGGCAGAGCGAACCGATCCTGGCCTGGGCCGAAGCCGAACGCGTCCCCAGTTTCGATGGGCCGCTCGGCGGCATCAGCGGCGGGCCGACCTTTGACGAGCAGGGAAGGGTGGTCGGCGTGAACGCCGCGTCCACCCCGCGCCGCGGCCGGGTGCTGACAACCGACCCGCTGGCGGTGTTGCGGCTGGTCGTGGCCAGCGCGGCCGTGGATGAGTCCGGCGAGGTTACCGATCTGTCCAGCCCGGATCGCGCCGCGCGGCTGTTTCAGCTGTTGCTCGACCGGGGGATCATCCGGCAGGTCTATTGCGATGTCCGCTAGGGCTGTCTAAAGGCGCGGCACGATTTTGCCAGAACGGACCCCATGATGACCGAGACCCCGGAAACCCCCGAACAGACCCCCGCCGCTTCGACCGGCGCCGCGGACGTGCCGCCGGACCGGCTCGCGATCAATCCGCGCAGCCCTCATTTCGACGCCGATCTGCTCGGCCGCGGCATCGGCATCCGGTTCAAGGGTGTCGAGAAGAACAATGTCGAGGAATATTGCATTTCCGAGGGCTGGATCCGGGTGCAGGCGGGCAAGACCATGGACCGCAAGGGCCAGCCGCTGACGCTGAAGCTGAGCGGCCCGGTCGAGGCCTGGTACAAGGATCTCGGCGAGGACGCGCCGGTCGCGAAGGCCTGAACGCCCGGCTCAGCTGCCGGTTGAGGCGATCAGGTCACCGATTGGATCGACCTGCAGGCGGGGCACCGGGGCCGGCGAGGCCTGGGCCGTCGCCTTGCGCACCTTTTCTTGGCGTTTCAGATATTTCGCATATTCGCGGCGCTGCTTCTCGATCTGCTTGAGGCGGCGCTTCGCCTCCTTCTCGGCCTGACGCTGTGCCTGGCGTTCCTCGCGGCTCAGGCGTCCATCGCTGCGATCGGCTGAAGCGATCTGCACCGGCGGGACCTCCAGCTGGCTCGGCGCGCGGCCTTGCGGGTAGATGAAGCCGTGTACCGGGTAGCGCGTCGTGCCCAGCGCGCCGATCGGCGCATACCAGACGCGCACCTCGCTCCAGTCATTGGCAACCGAGACATCCTCGGCCAGCACATTGCGTTCGATCTGTCCCTTGCGGCCGTCGATCGGCGACCAGTTGGCGTGGTCGAGCAGGACGCGGCGCTTGTCGATCACCTTGGCGACCGTTGCGACATGGCCAAGCTGCATCGAGCGATAGGGCTTGAACGCCATCACCGCACCGACCGCCGGGCGCTGGCCGCGCTGGTATTTGCCCTCCGCCTGCTGCCACCAGCTGTGCGCATCGCCAAAGATCTGGATGCCGCTCACCTGCCGGGCATAGGGCACGCATTGCAGCAGCGGTTCCTGCGCCGAGGCCGGGGGCGCGGCGAACAGCAACGCGGCGGCCATCGCCAGAACGGGCAAGGGGGCAAAGCGGGGAGCCATCGCGGCAAAATTGCGGCAAAATGGTTGACGAAAAGTTTACCGTGCGACGGGTTGACTCTCACCTTCATTTCCATAATATTGGAAATATGGAATCAACGCTTGCCCCATGTTCGCCAGTTGCCGCGTCGCCTGCCGAAGGCCGCGTTCTCGGCAGCGCGGAGGTCATCGCCGCGCTCGCCGCGCTTGCGCAGGAGCATCGGCTCGCTGCCTTTCGTCTTCTCGTCGAGGCTGGCCCTGATGGCGTGAGCGCGGGCGATCTGGCCGACCGGCTGAACATCCCGCGCTCGTCGCTGTCCTTCCACCTCAACCAGATGATGCAGGCGGGGCTTATCGTGCAGCGCCGCGAGAGCCGGTCGCTGATCTATTCCGCCGACTTCGCCGCGATGGCCGCGCTGGTCGGCTTCCTCACCGAAAATTGCTGCCGGGGCGCCGGCTGCTGAACCCGCCCATCCAAGGAGAAGACCGATGAAGCGCATGCATGTCCACGCCAAGACCCGCGATCTTGATGGCTCGATCGCCTTCTATTCCGCGATGTTCGGCGCAGAGCCGACAGTGGTGAAGCCCGATTACGCCAAGTGGCAGCTCGACGATCCGCGCGTCAATTTCGCCATCTCGGTCGCCGGTTGCGGTGCCAGCGAGGGCATCGAACATCTCGGTATCCAGGCCGAAAACACCGATGAACTGGCGCAAGTCTATGCCGGTCTTGCCAAGGCCGACCAGCCGGTGCTGGAAGAGGGCAAGACCACCTGCTGCTATGCCCGATCGGAAAAGAGCTGGGTCAAGGATCCCAATGGCATCGTGTGGGAAGCCTTTTACACCGATGGCGAGGCGACGGTCTATGGCGACCCCGGCCCGCTCGCCAAGGGGGCGTTGAGCGCGCCCGAAACCACCTGCTGCCCGACAATGTGAACGGATCGCGCGCCGTGACCAGCATCCTGTTCCTGTGCACCGGCAACTCGGCGCGCTCGATCCTGGCCGAAGCGCTCGCCAACCATATGGGTGGCGGGCGCCTCCAGGCCCATTCGGCGGGCAGCTTCCCCAAGGGCGCGCCGCACCCGATGGCGCTGCAACTTCTGGCCGAGCGCGGCATCACGGGCGACTTCCGCTCGAAGAGCTGGGACGAATTTGCCGCGCCCGGCGCGCCGCCGATCGATATCGTCATCTCCGTCTGCGACAATGCCGCGGGCGAGCTCTGCCCGATCTTCCCCGGCCGCGCGATCAAGGCGCACTGGGGCATTGCCGATCCGGCAGCGGTCGAAGGCGAGGGCCAGCGTGCCGCTTTCGAAATCGCGTACGACCAGATGCAGGCGCGGATCGCGGCGCTGCTCGAGCTCGACCTTGCGGATGATCCGCAGGTGCTCCAGCGTCGGCTGGCGGCGATCGGCCGATTCGAGGGGGCGACAGATGGGGCAGGGCACGCGGCGGCTGATTGCTGAAGGGCTGGGATCGGGGCTGCTGTTCGCCTGTGTCGTCGGCTCGGGCATCATGGCCGAGGCGCTGGCGGGCGGGAACGTCGCCATCGCGCTGCTGGGCAACACGCTGGCGACCGGTGCGATCCTCTATGTGCTGATCACGATATTCGGGCCGATTTCGGGCGCACATTTCAACCCGGCGGTGACGCTCGTCATGCGGCTGCGCGGCGAGATCGCGACGCGCGAGGCGCTGGCGTTCTTTGTCGTGCAACTGGCGGGAGGGATTATCGGCGTCTGGTTGACGCACCTGATGTTCGACCTGCCGATCCTGCAATATTCGACCAAGGCGCGCGCTGGGATCGGCAACTGGACGGGCGAGTTCGTCGCCACCTTCGGCCTGTTGCTGACCATCCTGGGCGCGGTGCGACACCGCCCGGACAATGTGCCCGCGGCGGTCGCGCTCTACATCGTGGCGGGATACTGGTTCACCAGTTCGACCAGCTTTGCCAACCCGGCCATCGCGGTGGCGCGGTCCTTGTCGAACAGCTTTGCGGGAATCGCCCCGCACGATGTGCCGCTGTTCATCGTGTCGCAGCTCGCAGGCGCGCTCGCGGCCTATGGCGTGGGGCGGGTGCTGTTTGCGGAGGAACCTTCCGAGGCATCGTAGCGCATACGTCCCTCGACTTCGCTCGGGAACGCGGAAAGGTTGGCAGCGGGATTAAGCCTCCCCTCCGTTTGTCCCGAGCCCTTCGGTTGGCTGGCAAGCCAGCGGCTCAGGATAAACTTCCCGGCTTGCCGGGAAGTCGAGGGACGTTGCGCACTCTTATTGCCGATTGTCCCGAAGCCTCTAATCCGGCCGCAAGACTTCCCCGATGACAAAGCCGCGCAAAACGCCTATGCGCCCGGCCATCATGTCCAGCCCCATCACTATTCCCGCCCCGCCGAAAGTCGGCATGGTTTCGCTCGGCTGCCCGAAAGCCCTGGTCGATTCCGAACGCATCCTCACCAAGCTGCGCGCCGAGGGCTATCAGATGTCGGGCGATTATGCCGGGGCGGACGTCGTGCTGGTCAACACCTGCGGGTTCCTCGACAGCGCCAAGGAAGAGAGCCTCGAGGCGATAGGCGAGGCGATGGCCGAGAATGGCCGCGTGATCGTCACCGGCTGCATGGGCAATGAGGCGGACGCGATCCGTGCGCGCTTCCCCGATGTGCTCGCGGTCACCGGCGCGCACCAGTATGAGGACGTGGTGCAGGCGGTGCACGATGCCGCCCCGCCGGCGCGCGGCGCGTTCATCGACCTGGTGCCGGAGGGGGGCATCAAGCTGACCCCGCGCCATTACAGCTATCTGAAGATTTCCGAAGGCTGTAACCATCGCTGCTCGTTCTGCATCATCCCCTCGCTGCGCGGTGATCTCGTCAGCCGCCGGATCGATGCGGTGCTGCGCGAGGCGGAAAAGCTGGTCGCGGCGGGAACGCGCGAACTGCTCGTCATCAGCCAGGACACTTCGGCTTATGGGGTCGATACCCGGCACGAACCACGCGAGTGGAAAGGCCGTCAGGTCCGCGCACACATGACCGATCTGGCGCGCGAGCTCGGGCAATTGCGCACCGCAGAGGGCAGGGCCCCCTGGGTGCGGCTGCATTATGTCTATCCCTATCCGCATGTCGACCAGGTCATTCCGCTGATGGCCGAAGGGCTGCTCACCCCCTATCTCGACATCCCGTTCCAGCATGCCGCGCCCAGCGTCCTCAAGCGCATGAAGCGTCCGGCGAACGAGGCCAAGGTGCTCGACCGGATCAAGGCCTGGCGTCAGATCGCGCCCGACATCACCATCCGCTCCTCGTTCGTCGTCGGCTTTCCCGGCGAGACCGAGGCGGACTTCCAGTATCTGCTCGACTGGCTCGACGAGGCGCAACTCGACCGCGTCGGCGGCTTCCGCTTCGAACCGGTCGAGGGTGCGGCGGCAAACAGCCTGTCCGATCCGGTGCCGGAAGAGGTCAAGGAAGAGCGCTACCAGCGGCTGATGCAAAAGACCGCCGCGATCAGCGCCGCGAAACTCGCCGCCAAGGTCGGCCGCACGCTGCCCGTCATCATCGACGAGGTGGGCGAGCCCGATGAGGAAGACGGCTCGGTCGGCGCCACCGGCCGCTCGCAGGCCGATGCGCCTGAGATCGACGGCCATGTGTATCTGCGCGACGTGCCGGAGGGGCTGGAGCCGGGATCGTTCGTTGATGTGCTCGTCGAGGATGCCGACGAGCATGATCTGTACGGGGTGATTGCGGGATAAGCGCCGCTCGGCAGCGCGACGGCCTATCGCATCCCACCCCGCTCAGGCTGAGCCTGTCGAAGCCCCCGCGCAGACGGTAACCCCAGGCCCGCTCTCCGGCGAAAGCCGGAGCCAAGGAGTCCAGTAGCGCGAACTGGCCCCTTTGAAAAACCTCTTCGCGGCTTCGCGCCTTCGCGTGAACCCTTTTCAGCAGCAGTTTCACGCGAAGCCGCGAAGCCGCGAAGACGTCGCATGCCGCCTCAAGGCTCCGTCAAGCGCATCGAGTCGCTTGCACAACCCTGGATTCCGGCTTTCGCCGGAAAACGGCGCGATAACAGGAGATTGGGCAAGACCGACCACAACCCGTCATGCTGAACTTGTTTCAGCATCCATCGTGCCCCAACAGCCGAAGCCGCGTGGGGAGAAATGGACCCTGAAACGAGTTCAGGGTGACGATGTGGCTAGCGTGGGGCCTTCGACTACGCTCAGGCTAAGCGACGTGAGTGGCAGCTCTGGAGGCTCTCTAAAAGAAGCTGCCGTGCTGCAAACGACCCCACTTCAGACATGAGCCAGTTCAAAAAAAGCGACCGTCCTGCAGGTAAATTGCGTCCACGACTGAAAACACCTGATCGGCTAATGGCGTGTTTATCACATCGTCTCGCTTCAAGGCTGTGGCAGCCAAGTCTACGCCACTGAACCGTTCATCCGGATCAACAACCATGAGGGACGGCGTACCGTCATCCAGTTGGCGATGCACCAATGCAACGCCAAACCGGTCGTCTGCGTCGGTGCCCTCGCCCCATTTGCCGATGACAAGGTCGAGGCTGGCTCCCGGTTCGCTGAGGTGCCCGGCTGTTCAGTGGATCCAGTATGCAGCTACGCTGGGGCCGTTTTGGTGATGAACCATCCCCCAGACGCGGCGGCTTGCCTTTCCACAACAATCACAGTGACCGGTGCTTTCACCCATCGTTTCAACTTCGAAAGCAGTGAGGTTGGCGCGGTTGGTCATGCGATCGGAGATAAACTGGCCAGCGGCAGCACTCCACCCATAACTCGCCGCCAAGGCCCTGATAACCAGCCCCCAAAACCGGACTTATCCCCTAAACTGGCAGCCCGCCCTGCGCCTTCGCTTCCCTCAGCACGAAGCTGGTGCTGATCGCCTTGATCCCTGCGATCGGTCGCAACCGCTTGTTCGCGAAGTCCGCATAGCTGTCGAGGTCGCGGCTCACCACGGTGAGGATATAGTCCGCGCCGCCGGTGACCTGGTGGCAGGCGATGACCTCGTCGAGTTCGGCCACCGCGGCCTCGAAGTCCCGCGTCACCGCCTCGCCATGGTCGGCGATCTCGACGCTGACATAGGCGAGCACGCCCAGGCCCAGCGCGCGCCTGCTCAGCCGTGCCGCATAACCGCGGATCACGCCGTCCGCCTCCAGCCGCCGCACTCGCCGCCAGCAGGGCGAGGCGGACATGCCGACGGTTTCGGCGAGCTCTGCATTGGTCATGCGGCCATTGTCCTGCAACGCGCGCAGGATGCGGATGTCTTCTGCGTCCAGATCAGTCATGGCAAGGATTTGCAAGTTCTGGCCTCGAAATGGAAGAACCTTCTTCCGATCGTCCGTCATGGGCAAGAATGAGGCAGGATTTTCCGCTTTCGCAGTGCTATACATCCCGCTTCAGCTTCAACAGGGGGAAAGCCATGGAAAGCCTGCTCATCACGCCCGGCGCGGTGGACTATTCGGTCATTCCCGATGTGCCCGCCGACACCTTTGTCGCGCCCTTGGTGCGCCCGGCGCATCTCGGCGAGGACTGGCTGGAGCCGCAGCAGCGCGTCTATACGGGGGAAGAACATGCCATCTGGGACGATCTGTTCGCGCAGCAGATGCAGGTGCTGCCCGGCCGCGCGGCGAGCAGCTTCATGGCTGGGCTCGACCGGCTCGATCTGGGACGCGGCGGCGTGCCCGATTTCGGCAGCTTGAGCGAGGAATTGCAGGCGATCACCGGCTGGACGGTGGTGCCGGTGCCGATGCTGATCCCTGACCACGTCTTCTTCTATCACTTGGCGAACCGGCGCTTTCCGGCGGGCAATTTCATCCGCTCGCGTGAGGAATTCGACTATATTTCCGAGCCGGACGTGTTCCACGACGTGTTCGGCCACGTGCCGATGCTGACCGACCCGGTCTATGCCGACTACATGCAGGAATATGGCCGGGCCGGATGGAAGGCACTGGCGTATAACCGGCTGAAGGCGCTGTCGGCGCTCTACTGGTACACGGTCGAATTCGGACTGATCCGCGAGGCCGACGGCATCAAGGCCTATGGCGCGGGTATCCTGTCGGGCCCGCTCGAAGCGGTGTTTTCGGTCGAGGCGCAGTCGCCCAACCGGATTCACCTCGAAGTCGACCGGGTGATGCGAACTGATTATGTCATCTCGGACATGCAGCCGACCTATTTCGTGATCGACAGCTTCGAGGAGCTGTACCGCAAGACGGTCGAGCGCAATTTCGACGACCTGTATCGCGGGCTGACGCCGGGCTTCACCTATTCCAACCAGGCCGTGCTGGGCGGCGACAAGGTTTATCACCTCGGCACGCAGGAATATGCCAATCGTGGCGGCAAGGGATCGGGCGCGCGGCCGGTCTGATCGCTGACACGATTGTCAGTTGCAAGACGCCCGGTGCCGGGTCTAGCCTCGCGGCATGACCGAGATACGCCCCTTCACCATCGACGTGCCGCAAGCCGCGATCGACGACCTCCAAGCCCGCATCCGCGCTGCCCGCTGGCCCGACAAGGAGCAGGTCGACGACTGGGACCAGGGCATTCCGCTCGCCGTAGTGCAGGATTTCGCGACCTATTGGGCCAAGCAATATGACTGGCGCGCGTGCGAGGCGGCGCTCAACGCTTATCCCAATTTCCTGATCGAGCTCGATGGGGTGGACATCCACTTCCTTCATATCCGCTCAAAGCACGAGGGCGCGCGCCCGCTCATCATGACGCATGGCTGGCCCGGATCGGTGCTCGAGTTCATGGGCGTCATCGAGCCGCTGACCAATCCGGCGGACCCGGCGGATGCGTTCCATCTGGTCATCCCCTCGCTTCCCGGCTTCGGCTTTTCGGGCAAGCCGAGCGAGACCGGCTGGTCGATCACGAAGATCGCGACGGCGTGGAACGACCTGATGCTGGCTTTGGGTTATGACCGTTATTTCGCGCAGGGCGGCGACTGGGGATCCGGCGTGACGCTGGAGATCGCGCGGCAGAATCTGGGTGCGTGCGCGGCGGTGCATTCCAACATGGTGCTGGCGCTGCCCGATCCTGCGACGATGGGCGACCTGAGCGACTTGGAAAAGCGCGCGGCGGCGCGGATGCAATATTATCAGGAGAAAGAGAGCGGCTATTCCTCGATCCAGAAGACGCGGCCGCAGACCATCGGCTATGCGCTCGCCGATTCCGCCGTGGGGCAGATGGCGTGGATCCTCGAGAAATTCCGCAACTGGTCAGATTGCGACGACCAGTTCTCGGGCTTCAGCCGCGATGCGCTGCTCGATACGATCACGCTCTACTGGCTGACCAACTCGGCGGCCTCGTCGGCGCGGCTCTACTGGCACAGCTTCAATGCGATGGGCTTCGATCCGATCAGCCTGCCCACCGGCGGGACGATCTTCCCCAAGGAATTGTTCCAGACCTCGCGCCGCTGGGCGGAGAAGCGCTTCAGCAACCTGATCTACTGGAACGAGGTGGACAAGGGCGGGCATTTCGCCGCGCTGGAAGTGCCCGATATCTTTGTCGAGGAAGTTCGCGCCTGTTTCCGGGGCGCCAGTCTCTGAGCGGCAAACCCCGCCAGCGCGAGCGCGCTGACGGGGCCTGCCAGGTCACGATCTGGGGAGATCAGTTGCTGGTGACCTGAACGCTCTTGATACCTTCCTTGGCCAGCTGCGCCTGCACGCTGTCCTTGCCGACCAGATGCGCCGCGCCGACCGCCATGAACACGGTGCCGGGCTTGTCCATCCGCGCCTTGATCCACCTGACCCAGTTCGCGTTGCGGTTCGTCAGCAGCGCATCGTAAAGGCCGGGATAGCTTTCCATGCCCTCGTTCATCAGCTTGTCGAGCGCAGCCTGATCGCCCTTGCCCCAGGCATCGACCAGAGCATCGATCTGCGTCGTTACCTCTGGCACCGCGTCGAGCGTCACGTCGAGAAACGCGACCTGCTCCTCGGTGCTCAGGCTGTCGAAGATGCCGAGCTGCTGCTCGACCGTTTCGAGCTGACCGAGCGGCTTGCTCTGCGCCTTGGCGGCGCTGGTCAGCACCTTTTCCGCGCCGCTGTTGAGGTCATAGCCCTGCATCATCAGCGGCAGCGTGGTCAGCGTGACGCTGGCGAACCAGGGCTCATACTGGTCGAGCGCCACCGGCGGGATGTTGAGCGTGCCGAGCGTCTTTTCGTACTTGGTCAGCACCGGCGGGGTCAGCAGGCTGCGCAGCGTGATGCCCTGCGGATTGGTCGCCAGCTTGTTGACGGTGGCCTGCATGGCGGTGGGATCCGACGGTTCCTGCACCTCCAGGATCAGCTCGTCCGAAGCGTCGAACGCGGTCTTGATGTCGCCCTTCAGCCAGTTGAGCCCGGGGCGCAGCACATGGACGGTGCCGAACAGATAGATGGTCGTGTCCTGGTCACGCACCACCCACATTGCGGGGTTGACGTCCTTCATGGCCGGGGCAGGGGCGGGGCCGAGTGCTTCGGCAACCGAGGTCGGCTGCTGGGCGAGCAGCGGCTCGCTGGCAAAGCCGATGGTGGCGATCGCGGCGACGGCCAGCGTGGCCGCGCCCGATTTCAGCGTCTTGAACAACTTGGTCATGGGGTCATCCTCTCGGGTCGATAGGGGTTAGGGGCAGGGGGTTTAACGGAACTTGTACCAGGCAAAGGCAATCACGCTGCCGATGACGCTGGCCATGAACAGCCATAGCGCATCGGGCTCCGGGACGAGGCCGCCCTTCCACAGGATGAACCAGGTGGGAAAGCCGATCAGCATCACATTGCCCGCAACGACCGTGGTCTTGGTGTGAATGACACGTTCGTGCTCGTCGGATACCTTCATCAGCTTCCACGAGCCGAAGCCGATCGCGACGACGAACACGATCGCGCTGGTGACGGCCAGCCAGGGCGGAATGCTGTTGGCTGCGAGCAGCCCGGCCTCGTCATCCTCGAAAAAGCCGACAAGAAAGCCCGAGACCAGCCCGACGGCGAACAGCGCGCCGACGACGGTGTTGATGCGCCGTTGCCGCTGCCGGGCGCGCATCTGCCAATCCTGATCAACCATGGTCGCCTCCATCATCGAAAATCTCCTCGATCGTCATGCCGAACAGCCGCGCGATCCGGAAAGCCAGCGGCAGCGACGGGTCGTACTTGCCCGTCTCGATCGCATTGACCGCCTGGCGCGAGACATCGAGCCGCGCGCCCAGTTCTGCCTGGCTCCAGTCGCGCTCTGCACGCAGCACTTTCAGCCGGTTTTTCATTCCAAACACTCTCTGCCAGGTGTCGAAGGACACTGACCTTTTGTCATGTGACCCTGACTATATGTCGTGATTCGCTGACTATGTCAAGCGACCCTTACCATCTGCAATCCTCACCTGACATACGCTACGGAAACGCCGGTTTCCCAGTGGCTGGTCAGGGGGGCGGGCGGCTGATAGCCTTGGCCCAAAAGCGACAAGGGAGAGACCATCATGGCGAGCGAATCGGCGACCAGCATCCACGCGCGCACCTGCCATCTGTGCGAGGCCAATTGCGGCGTTCTGGTCGAGGTGCAGGGGCGCAAGACCGTGTCGATCAGAGGCAATCCCGATCATGTGCTCTCCCGCGGCCATATCTGCCCCAAGGCGACCGCGCTCGCCGACCTTCAGGACGATCCCGACCGGCTGCGGCGTCCGATCAAGCGCACCGCCGATGGCTGGCAGGAGATCGACTGGGAAACCGCCTTTGCCGAGATCGGCGCGCGGATGGCGGGGATCATCGCCAGCGGCGGCCAGCCCGCGCTCTATATGGGCAATCCCAATGCGCACAATTACGCCACCGGCACGCAGACCGGGGTGCTGCGCAAGGCGTTGGGCGTGCGCACGCTCTATTCCGCCTCGACGCTCGACCAGATCCCGCATCAGCTCGTCCAGATGTGGATGTACGGGCACAATGCGCTGTTCCCGATTCCCGATGTCGACCGCACGCACTTCATGCTCATCATCGGCGGCAATCCGCTCGCCAGCAACGGCAGCGTCTGGACCGTGCCCGATGTGAAGAAGCGGCTGAAGGCGGTGCAGGCGCGCGGCGGGCAGGTGGTGGTGATCGATCCGCGCCGCACCGAGACCGCGAAGATAGCGGACGCGCATCATTTCATCCGCCCCGGTACCGATACCGCGCTGCTGCTCGCGCTGTTGAAGGCGCTCGACGAGACGGGGCTGGTCGCGCCGTGCAGGCTCGCCCCGATGCTGGATGAAGGCTGGGATACCGCGTGGCAGGCGATTCGCGGCTTCGAGGTCGCGCCGCTCGCCGCGCATTGCGGGATCGACGAAGCCGTCATCCGCGATCTCGCCGCGAAGCTTGGCAGCGGCGATCCGGCGATCGTCTACGGCCGCATGGGCGTTTCCGTCACCGAAGCAGGCACGCTCAACCTCTGGCTGATCCAGCTTCTCAACATCGCCACTGGCAATCTCGACCGCGAGGGCGGGGTGATGTTCTCCTCGCCGGTGGTCGATCTGGTCGCGGGCGCAGGACCCGGCACCTATGACCGCTTCCGCTCACGCATCGGCAACCGGCCCGAGGTGATCAGCGAATTTCCCTGCGCGCTGCTGCCCGAGGAGATCGCCACGCCGGGCGAAGGGCAGGTCAAGGCGCTGGTCGTCATCTCCGGAAATCCCGCGCTTTCCGCCCCCGGCGCGTGGGGCGAGGCGCTGCCGCAGCTCGACCTGATGGTGTCGATCGACATGTACGTCACCGCGACCAGCGCGCACGCGCACTACATCTTGCCGCCGTGCGGGCCGCTGGAAAAGGACCATTATCCGCTGCTGCTCGGCCCGATCGCGATCCGCAACTATGCCGATTATTCGGCGCCCACGCTGCCGATGGAGGAGGGGGCGAAGGCCGATTGGGAGATCGTGGCAGAGCTGGCGCGCGCGATCCTGGCGGCCAAGGGCGAGGCGGTGCCCAATATCGTGCCGCCACGCGCGGTGCTCTCCTCGATGCTCGCGCGCTCGGACTATCCGGTGACGCTGGAGGAGCTTGAGGCCAATCCCAATGGCGTCGATTTCGGACCGCATGTACAGCGCCTGCCCGAGCGGTTGCAGACGCCCGACAAGCGCATCGCCTGCGCGCCGCCGCTGTGCCTCGAGGCGCTCGAGCAATGGCGCGCCGATCTGGCAGCCCAGCCCGCAAGCCAGCTGCTGCTGATCGGGCGGAGGCACGTGCGTAACAACAACAGCTGGCTGCACAACAGCCCGCGCCTCGCCAAGGGCCCCGATCGCTGCACCGCGATGATCCATCCCGACGACGCGGCGGCTTATGGCATCGCCACCGGCGACCAGGTGCGCGTCACCAGCCGCGTGGGATCGGTGCAACTCGCAGCGGAGGTGAGCGAGGATGTGATGCCGGGCGTCATCTCGATCCCGCACGGCTTCGGCCAGGACAAGCCGGGGACGCGGCTTTCGGTCGCGGGCAAGCGCCCCGGCGTCTCGCTCAACGACCTGACCGATCCGGCGGCGATGGACCCGATTTCGGGCAATGCCGTGCTCAACGGCACGCCGGTGACGCTGGAGCGGGTCGAACAGGCGGTCGCGGCGGAGTAGCTTTCGGTATCTAGCGAAAGCCGTCACCCCCGCGAAAACGGGGTCCCGCTTCATTTCGGCTTGGTCGCAGAAGCGGGATTCCCGCGTTCGCGGGAATGACGGGTGATCGTTGGCAAAGCTCAACTAAACCCCCTGACACCAACCCTGAATCACCTCTCCCTTGACCCGCGCCCTCCCATCCGCCAAAGCGCGGCGCATCTTTTTGCAACTGCGAAGGCCGGACGTTTGAGCGAGCACAGCCTTTCCTTTCAGGACATGATCCTGACCCTGCACAATTTCTGGAGCCAGCACGGCTGCCTGATCCTGCAGCCTTATGACATGCCGATGGGTGCGGGCACGTTCCACACCGCCACGACCCTGCGCGCGCTTGGCCCCGATCCGTGGAACGCCGCGTTTGTCCAGCCCTGCCGCCGCCCCACCGACGGGCGTTATGGCGAAAATCCCAACCGGTTGCAGCACTACTACCAGTATCAGGTGATCCTGAAGCCCTCGCCGGGCGACATCCAGCAATTGTATCTCGACAGCCTGACCGCGATCGGCGTCGATCCGCTGTTGCACGACATCCGCTTTGTCGAGGATGACTGGGAAAGCCCGACTCTGGGGGCCTGGGGCCTGGGCTGGGAGGTCTGGTGCGACGGCATGGAAGTGACTCAGTTCACCTATTTCCAGCAGATGGGCGGGTTCGACTGCAAGCCGGTGGCCGGCGAGCTGACCTATGGGCTCGAACGTCTCGCCATGTACATCCAGGGCAAGGACAGCGTGTACGACCTCGATTTCAATGGGCGCGGTGTGACCTATGGCGACGTGTTCCTCGAAAACGAACGCCAGATGAGCGCGTGGAATTTCGAGCATGCGAACACCGACAGCCTGTTCGATGCGTTCCGCAAGGCGGTGGCCGAGTGCGAGAACTGCCTCGACGCCAAGCTGCCGATTCCCGCGTACGAGCAGGCGATCCAGGCGAGCCATGTGTTCAACCTGCTCCAGGCGCGCGGCGTGATCTCGGTCGCCGAACGCCAGGCCTATATGGGCCGCGTGCGCGATCTGGCGAAAGGCAGCTGCCAGGCGTGGATGGAGAAGAACGGGTGGGCGGCGTGATGATGCGAACCTCCAACCACCGTCACCCTGAACTTGTTTCAGGGCCCATCGGGCACCAAGCGCCTTCGCCCTGTCGGCTTCAGGACGGTCGATGGATGCTGAAACAAGTTCAGCATGACGGGGTGTGCGAAATGGGCCAGGAGCGCGCCGCATGACCGATTTCCTGCTCGAACTCCTCTCCGAGGAAATCCCCGCGCGGATGCAGGCCAAGGCCCGTACCGACCTCGAAAAGCTGTTTGCCGACCAGCTCGCTGCTGCCGGGCTGAAGGCGGAAAGCCTCCAGACCTTCTCGACCCCGCGCCGTCTCGTGCTGATCGCGCGTGGGTTGCCCGAGACGACCGAGGCGGTGTCCGAGGAGCTGAAAGGCCCGCCCGCCGATGCGCCCGATGCCGCGGTCGAGGGCTTTCTGCGCAAGGCGGGGCTGACCCGCGATGCGCTCGAGACGCGCGACGTCAAGGGCCGCGCGACGCTGTTCGCGGTCATCGACAAGCCGGGCCGCGCCACCGCCGATGTGCTCTCCGATGCGATCCCCGCGATCGTCCGCGCCTTTCCCTGGCCCAAGTCGATGCGCTGGGGCGCGGCGAGCCAGACGACGGAATCGCTCCGCTGGGTGCGTCCGCTCCAGGGCATCATCGCGCTCTTGGGCGGCTATGTCGTACCGTGCGAGATCGACGGGCTGGTCGCGGGCAACACCACCGTCGGCCACCGCTTCCACCACAAGGGCGCGGTCACCGTTTCGGGCGTCGAGGATTATGCCGATGCACTGCGCGCCGCGCATGTGATCGTCGACCATGAGGAGCGCGCGCGGATCATCCGCGACGGCGCGGCGAAGGCCGCGGCGGACGCCGGTTTTGCGCTCATCGAGGACGAGGGGCTGGTCCTCGAGAATGCCGGGCTGACCGAATGGCCAGTGCCTTTGCTCGGCCGTTTCGACCCGGCGTTTCTTGAGGTCCCGCCTGAAGTCATCCAGCTAACCGCTCGGGTTAACCAGAAATATTTCGTCATGCAGGATGCGAGCGGCGCGCTCGCCCCGGCATTCGTGTGCACCGCGAACATCGCCGCGCATGACGGCGGCCAGGCGATCGTCGCAGGCAACGAGAAGGTGCTGGCAGCGCGGCTCTCCGATGCGCGCTTCTTCTGGGAACTCGACCAGAAGAAGACGCTCGAACAGCATGCCGAGAAGCTGAAGAATATCGTCTTCCACGAGAAGCTGGGGACGGTGGCCAACAAGGTCGAGCGCGTCGCCAAGCTCGCGCGCTGGCTGTGCGAAGAGGGGATCATCAAATCCTCCCCGAGCTCGCTCGGGGAGGGGGACCATGCGCAGCATGTTGGAGGGGCTCTTGGTGAGGTTTCAGGAGGGAAGAACCCCTCCACCACCGGCTCCGCCGGCGGTCCCCCTCCCCGAGACAAGCTCGGGGAGGATCGGGAGCATCTCGCCACCCTCGCCGAACAGGCCGCCCGCCTGTGCAAGGCCGATCTCGTCACCGAAATGGTCGGCGAATTCCCCGAACTTCAGGGGCTTATGGGCGGTTATTACGCGGCGAAACAAGGTCTCGACCCCCAGGTCGCTGAGGCCATTGCTGGCCATTACGGTGCGAAGCTCACCTCACCACCGAATCCTGTGTTACACTCTCTTTCGTTGGCGGATAAGCTTGATACTCTAAACGCATTTTTCTCGATTGATGAGAAGCCGACTGGATCACGTGATCCGTTCGCACTGCGTCGTGCCGCGATTCAAAGTCTATTCCTTATTAACGGCACAATGACCAGCTACGACTGGTCTTCGGTGCTTCGGGAAGACGTAATCGAATTCATCATTGATCGCTGGATCGTTCAAAATACTCAGGCTGGTGGACGCCCCGATTTGATTAAGGCAGTCGTGGCAACTGGAGAACGAGGCAATTTCATCCGGATTGGCGCGAGGATGCGTGCTCTTCAAGCCTTTGTCGAGACGGGCGAGGGGGGCAATCTGCTCGCCGGGTACAAGCGCGCGGCCAATATCCTGAAGAAGGAAGGTTATACCCCTCTCCCCGCGGGAGAGGGGCAAGGCGCGTCAGCGCCGCGGGGTGAGGGCGATGCGC
>NZ_LSIS01000284.1:0-12216 GCF_001556365.1 Blastomonas sp. CCH1-A6
ACCAGCAGCACCTAAATCTCCACCGAAAATTACACCACGAGCGCGGACGCTAACGCATTTCTTCGCAGTCTCGTGCTTACCAGTGGCTTCCAGCCGTTTGAGAGGAGCCAGGACTTCGAACGGCTCGATCTCGCTTATGGGTCGGTTCCCGATGGCAGGCGCAAGCTTGTCGAGGAAATAATTGGCCTTGACGATCGTGCCATCGGCGCGGCCATTCTGGACCATCATCTGTTCAATATACTCACGTGCGACTGCCTCGAACGTCTGTGCAGAAAGGAACTCTGCGCGGATTTTCTGCTTCCGCTTCTCAAAGGCCGGGTCGCCCCCTGAAGCAACTGCTCGTCGTGCCTCGTAGGCCACGTCTCGAGCTTGCTTGAGGCTGATTTCGGGATAGCTGCCGATGCAGAGCTTCTTTTGCGCACCGCCGATCCGGTATCGGAATCGCCAAAGTTTGCCGCCGGTGGGCGTGACCTCAACATATAGGCCGCGCTCATCGGTTACCTTGTACGGCTTGTCCTTGGGCTTGAGAGCGCGGAGGCGAGTATCTGTCAGCGGCATGTGGGGGCCTTTTCATCTGGGCCTTTGCGAAACGGCCTCAAAAGGCCCACAAAAGTGTCTGGAACCCCCGAGAACAAGCGGGACGATCCGGAACGATCCAAGGGCCAAATCCCTAGGATTTCTGCGGGTTTTATAGATTATTTGGGAGAACGTGAGAAGAACAAATGGTGCCCAGAAGAGGACTCGAACCTCCACGCCCTTGCGAGCGCCAGCACCTGAAGCTGGTGCGTCTACCAATTCCGCCATCTGGGCACGGGGTAGGAGCGCGCCTCTAGCCGGAGTGTTTGCAGGCGTCAACCGCCTCTGGGCACATTCTTCAAAGAAAAATGCCTTCGCCTTCAAACCAACCCGCAAAAGCGCAACTGGGGCGTTGCGCGCTGCGTTCGGGTGTTGCAAAGGCGGGAGCAGAGACGCATCGGCCAGCGGTCCTGCGCGCCTGATAGGCAGCGCGGCACCGGGCCGAAGAGAATCACGGGACGTAAAACATGCGCGACACACTGATCACGATTTTCGGCGGCGGCGGTTTTCTGGGGCGGCACATCACCCAGCATCTGACCGCTGCGGGCGCGCGCGTGCGCATCGCGCAGCGCAACATCCGGATCGCGCAGGACGTCAAGCCGCTCGGCAATCTGGGCCAGACCCAGCTGATCGCCGCCGACATCCGCAAGCCTGAAACCGTTGCGCGCGCGGTGCATGGCGCCGATGCCGTGATCAACCTGGTGGGCATCCTCAAGGGCGATTTCGACGCGTTCCACCATGAAGGCGCGGCCAATGTCGCCCGCGCTGCAGCGGCTGCAGGCGCACAGGCGCTGGTGCATGTCTCGGCCATCGGTGCCGATGCGGGTTCGAAAAGCGCCTATGGCCGCAGCAAGGCCGAAGGCGAAGCCGCCGTGCGCGCCGCCTTCCCGAGCGCGACGATCCTGCGCCCCTCGATCGTGTTCGGACGCGAGGATCAGTTCATCAACCGCTTCGCCGGGCTCATCTCGAGCCTGCCCATCGTACCGATCATCGGCGGCAAGGCACGCTTCCAGCCGGTCTATGTCGATGACGTGGCCGAGGCGGTGAAGCTCAGCCTTTCCGACCCTGCGCGGTTTGGAGGGCGCACCTTCGAGCTCGGCGGTCCCGAGACGATCAGCATGGCGGAACTCAACAAGCGCATCGCCAAGGAGATCGGCGAGGACCCGAGTTTCATCGACATGCCCGATTCGCTGTCCGGCCTGATGGCAGGCCTGACCGGCTGGCTGCCCGGCGCGCCGATCACGCGCGACCAATGGGCGATGCTGCAGAGCGACAATGTCGTGGCCGAGGGCACGGACGGCCTCCAGGCATTCGGCATCACCCCCACCCCGATGGCGGCGGTGATCGGCGATTATCTGGTGCGCTTCCGCAAGCACGGCCGTTTCGGCGCACGCGCCAAGCGCGTCGGCTGAAGCGCACTGCGCGGCGAGCGGACTAGCCTGCCGTCGCCGCCGCTTCCTGCCAGCTGAGCAGCGACGCCGTCAGCTGTTTTTCCGCAATCGCGCGGCCGGTGTCGCGGTCGAGCCCCAGCGCGCCGGCGAGCTGCGCCCCCATCAGCGCGTCGCCCAGCGCCATGGTGCACAAGGACAGTGTATCCTCGTGCAGCGTGCGGCCCTCGGGCGCATGTTCGGCGAGCTCGTCGACCAGCTGATGAATCGCCTCGACGATCGGGTCGAGCGCATCCTCGTTGCCCGACAGCAGCATCCAGCAGGCGAGCGCCCCTGCCCCTTCGCGGTCGAACGCGTCGAACGCCATGTCGACAATGTCGCGCGGCGTGCCCTCACCGTTGCGCAGGCGGATGACCGCTGCGCCGATCATCTGGCAGATCGATTGCGCCAGATACTCCGCCAGCGCCTTTTGCAGGCCCGAGGCCGAGCCGAAATGATGGAGCAGATTGGCATGCGTCCGCCCGATCCGCCCGCTCACCGCTTTCAGCGTCACCGCCTGCGGTCCGGTCTCGATCAGCAGCTCGCGCGCGGCGGCGAGCGCGGCGGTGCGGCTCTGCTCTGGGCTCAGCCGTCTTTTCGCTATTGACATCTATGTAAGTAACCTTATTGTCATCAGTGTAAGCACCACCCCTGCATTATGGACCCCGCCATGAACGCTCCGCAATCCTTTTCGAACGCCGATTCCATGGATCGCAAGCACACGCCTGCCGATCTGGAGCTGATCATCCGCGACCGCCGCTTTGGCCGCGACAGCAAGATGCGTCGCTGGTGGATGGGCGGCGACCCGATCGGCACCGCCTTCTACAACGCGCTGTCGGTCACCTTCCCCAAGGGCGAGGCCTTTTTCATCGAGAGCGTGAAGGAATTCCGCGAAGGCACGTCCGAGCGGCTGGCGAACGAGATTCGCGCCTTCGTGAAGCAGGAAATCAACCATACGCGCGAGCATGTCGCGTTCAATCGTCGCGTCGTCGACGCCGGTTACGACGTGAAGCTGCTCGAGGAAGATGTCGACAAGGCGCTGGCGCTGACCAAGGGCCGCCCGAAGATCGCCAACCTTGCCTCGACCATGGCGCTCGAACATTTCACCGCAATTTTGGCGCAGCAGTTGCTTGCCAATCCGAAGCATCTCGAAACCGCAGACGCCGATTCGCGCGACTTGTGGCGGTGGCACGCGATGGAAGAGATCGAGCATAAGGGCGTCGCCTTCGACACCTGGATGCACGCGACCAAGGACTGGAGCCGCTGGCAGCGCTGGAAGGTCAAGTCGCTGGTGATGCTGGTCGTCACCAAGAACTTCCTGCACCATCGCGCGGTCGGCATGCTCGAACTGCTGCGGCAGGACGGCCTGACCGGCCCCAAGGTCTGGGCGCAGCTGTTCTGGTACGCGTTCGGCAATCCCGGCATGGCGCGGAAGATCATCCTGCCCTGGATGACCTATTTCCTGCCCGGCTTCCATCCGTGGAAGCATGACGATCGCCACCTGATCCAGCTCGCCGAAAGCGACTATCAGGACGCAGTGATGGCGAAGTCGGAACCCGCGCTGGTTCCGGCGGAATAAGGGTTTACCCCCTCCGTTTGTCCCGAGCGTGTCGAGGGACCTTGCTCGACCATCCGATATTACGTCCCTCGACTTCGCTCGGGACAAACGGATTTTGATACGGCTGGACCAGTGAGTCCGGTGGCCCCTACACCACCGGCTTTCTCGCCCGCAGCGCTTGGGCCAGCGTCCCCTCGTCGAGATAATCGAGTTCGCCGCCCATCGGCAGGCCTTGCGCAAGCTGGGTGAGGCGCACGGGATAGCCCTCCAGCCGCTCGGCCAGATAATGCGCCGTCGTCTGCCCCTCGAGCGTCGCGTTCATCGCCAGCACCACCTCGTCGATGCCGCCTTCGGCCACGCGCGCGATCAGCGAGGCGACGCCCAGATCCTCCGGCCCGATGCCGTCGAGCGCGGATAATCGCCCGCCCAGCACATGATAGCGGCCGACGAACAAGCGGGAGCGATCGAGCGCCCAGAGGTCCGACACCTCCTCGACTACGCACAGGCTGCGCGGGTCGCGGCGCGGATCGGTGCAGATGCCGCAGGGGTTCTGCGTATCGACATTGCCGCAGATGTCGCAGGTCGAAAGGTTCGCGCGCACCCGCTCCATCGCTTCGACCAGCGGGGTGAAGGCGCTCTCGCGCTTCTTAAGCAAATACAGGACGGCGCGGCGCGCCGAACGCGGCCCCAGCCCCGGCAGACGGGCGAGCGCGGCGGCCAGGTCCTCAATCTCTTGCGATGCCATGGTCTGAGCTTTACGGAGCCGCATCGCCCCAAGCAAAAGAAAAGTCCGTCATGCGCCTCGCCTTCATGGGAACCCCCGATTTTGCCGTGCCGACCCTGCGCGCGCTGGTAGAGGCCGGGCACGAGATCGCGGCGGTCTACAGCCAGCCGCCGCGCCCGGCGCATCGCGGCAAGAAGCTGACCCCCTCGCCCGTGCACCAGCTGGCCGAGGAACTGGGGCTGGAGGTGCGCACGCCGGTCTCGCTCAAGGGCGAAGAGGAAAAGGCCGCGTTCGCCGCGCTCGACCTCGATGCGTGCGTGGTCGCGGCCTATGGATTGATCCTGCCGCGCGCGGTGCTCGATGCGCCGCGTCATGGGTGCCTCAACGTGCACGGATCGCTGCTGCCGCGGTGGCGCGGGGCCGCGCCGGTGCAGCGCGCGATCCTCGCCGGAGATGAGTTTACGGGCGTCACGATCATGCAGATGGAGGCCGGGCTCGATACCGGGCCGATGCTGCTCAAGGGCGAGACCCTCGTTTCGGGTAAGACGGCAGGTGTGCTCACCCAGGAAATTGCCGAGCTCGGCGCGCAGCTGATGGTGCAGGTGCTGGGCGATCTTGCCGCCTATCCGCCGGTGGTCCAGCCGGACGAAGGCGTGACCTATGCCGCCAAGATCGACAAGGCCGAGGCGCGGCTCGATGTTTCGCAGAGCGCCGCACAGGTCGAACGCCAGGTGCGTGCGTTCAACCCGATGCCCGGCGCGTTTTTCGAGCTGAAAGGCGAGCGGCTGCGGGTGCATGCCGCCGAGATGATCGCAGGCAGTGCCGAACCCGGCACGATCCTCGACGACCAGCTCACCATCGCCTGTGCCGAAGGCGCGATACGCCCGACGATCATCCAGCGCGCCGGTCGTCCCGCGATGCCGATCGAGGACTTCCTGCGCGGTTTTGTCGTCGCCCCGGGCACGGTCATCGCATGACCCGCTTTGCCCTGACGCTGGAATATGACGGCGGCCCGTTCATGGGACTGCAGCGCCAGGCGCATGGCCCCAGCGTGCAGCAGCATGTCGAGGAAGCGGTGGCTGCGATTACCGGAGAAGAGGTCATCATGCATGCGGCCGGCCGCACCGATGCCGGCGTCCATGCCCTCGCGATGCGCGCGCATGTCGATATCGCCAAGCGCATCGAGCCGTTCCGGCTGATGGAGGCGCTGAACGCGAAACTCAGACCGCAGCCCATCGCAGTGCTCGCCTGCGAGATCGTGCCCGATGACTGGCACGCGCGATTCAGCTGCACCGGCCGGTCCTATATCTACCGCATCACCAACCGCCGCGCGCCGCTGACGCTCGAACGTGGCAAGGCGTGGCAGGTGTCCGCGCCGCTTGACGTGCCCGCGATGCACGCCGCCGCGCAGCATCTGGTCGGGCACCACGATTTCACCACCTTCCGCTCGGTGCACTGCCAGGCCGCGAGCCCGGTCAAGACGCTCGACCGGCTCGACGTGATCCGCGATGGCGACGAGATCGACATCCACGCCGCCGCGCGCTCGTTCCTCCACCATCAGGTGCGATCGATGGTCGGCTGTCTGGTGCTGGTCGGGCGCGGAAAGTGGACGGGGGATGACCTGAAGGCTGCGCTCGAGGCCCGCGACCGCGCCGCACTGGGTTTCAACGCCCCGCCCGACGGGCTGTATTTCGCCGGCGCGACCTACAGTTAGAGCGCGCGCGGCAGCCGGAGCCGAACCAGCAACCCGCCCAGATCCTCGCTCTCGTCGAGTTCGACCTTGCCGCCATAGATTTCCGCGACATCACGCACGATCGCGAGGCCGAGCCCCGTACCCGGCTTGCCGGTATCGAGCCGCGCGCCGCGATCGAAGATGCGCTCGCGCTCCTTTTCGGGAATGCCGGTGCCGTCGTCCTCGATCCAGATATCGACCAGCTTCGGATCGGTCGCCCCCTTGGGATCGATGGTGACGAACACGCTCCCGCCGCCATATTTTCCTGCGTTTTCAACCAGGTTACCGAGCATTTCCTCGAGATCCTGGCGCTCGATCGCGACCTCTGCTGTCTTGCTGCCATCGAGGTCGCAGCGGACATGCGGATAGAGCCGCACCACCGCGCGCTCGACCGCCTGCGCGCTTTCCCACACGTTCGCGCGCGCCAGCGCCTGGCCGCGCCGTCCGACGGCGCGCGCGCGGGCGAGATGATGGTCGACCTGCCGCCGCATCACCGCCGCCTCGCGGATCACGGTATCGGCGAGATCATCGGCGCGCGCGGTGGCGCTGTTCATCACCACGGTCAGCGGCGTCTTGAGCGCATGCGCCAGATTGCCTGCGTGCCGCCGCGCCTCTTCGGCCTGTTTCTCGTTATGCTCGAGCAGCGCGTTCAGCTCCTCGACCATAGGCATCACCTCGATCGGCATCGGATCGCGCACCCGGTCCATGCGGCCCGTGCGCATCGCCTGAATGGCCTCGCGTACCTTGCGCAGCGGCCAAAGGCCATAGAGCGTCTGCAGACCCGCCATGATGATGAGCCCGAGCGCGAGCAGCGCGAAGCTGTAACCGAGCGTCTGGCGAAGCTCGCGCAGCTGCAGGTCCATCTCCTCGCGCGACTGCGCCACCATGAAGCGCCAGCGCACCTTGGAACCGGGCAGATAGATCGACTGCTCGATGATGCGCAGCTCGTGATCGGGAAACTGGTCGCTGTCATAGATATGCGGCTGCGCATCGCTGTGCGCGGTCTCGATCTTGAGCGCGCGGTCCCACAGCGAACGCGAGGTAAAATCGGCATGGCCCTGGCCGCTAATCTGCCAGTAGAGCCCGCTATTGGGCTCCAGAAAGCGCTGGTCGCCGAGCGGGCGGTTGAAAAACACCTCGCCGTCGGGGCCGATCTCCGCCGAGGAGATCATCGCGGTCAGCACATATTCGAGCTGGTCGTCGAAGCTGGTGGTGATGGTGTTGGTCAGGATGCGGTCGAGCGCGAGGCCGCCGCTCAGCAGCAGCACGAAGATCCATGCCGCCGCGATGCCGATCATGCGGCGGCTGAGCGACCCGGTATTGGGCAGCGGCGCGGGCGCGGTGACCTGGTCTGCCGCGCCCGGCTGCAGGGCTTCAGCTGCTGACACGCTCGGCAGGATCTTCAAGGCTGTAGCCCAGGCCGCGGATCGTGGTGATCACATCAGGGCCCAGCTTCTTGCGGATGCGCGTAACAAACACCTCGATCGTGTTGGAATCGCGGTCGAAATCCTGATCGTAGATATGCTCGATCAGCTCGGTACGGCTGATGACCTTGCCCTTGTGGTGGAGCAGATACGACAGCAGCTTGTATTCCTGCGCGGTGAGCTTCACCGGCTCGCCGTTCAATGACACCTTGCCCGAGCGCGTGTCGAGCCGGACATCGCCTGCGATCAGCTCGCTCGAGGCATTGCCCGAGGCGCGGCGGATCAGCGCGCGCAGCCGGGCGATCAGCTCTTCGGTCTGGAAGGGCTTGGCGAGATAGTCGTCCGCGCCAGCATCGAGCCCTGCTACCTTGTCCGACCAGCTGTCGCGCGCGGTGAGCACCAGCACCGGGAAGGTGCGGCCTTCCTTGCGCCACATGCCGAGCACGGTCAGGCCGTCGATCTCGGGCAGGCCGAGGTCGAGGATGACCGCGTCATAATCCTCGGTCGATCCCATGAAATGGCCGTCCTCGCCATCGGTGGACAGGTCCACCGCATAGCCGGTCGCCTCCAGCGTGGACTTGAGCTGTTTGCCAAGGGTGGGTTCATCCTCGACGATCAGAATGCGCATGGGCAACTCCTGGAATTCGGGTGCAATGCCGGACGACGGTCGCCGCCCTTATGGAAAGCTCCCCATATCGGGGAAATGAACAGGGGTTACAAGGTAAGAAGCCGCGCCCGGACAGGCTCAACCGGCCTGGCGCAGGATCGCGCCGGTGCGGGCATCAACATCGACAAAGATCACCCTGCCATTGTCGAAGAACTTCAGCCGGTAAACCTGTGTATCGGCGTCATATTCCGGTCCCAGATACTGCATCCCGCGCATCCGGGGGAGGATGCGGCCCTCGATCTCGCGCAGCGACTTGACCTGTCCGGCCATGAACTGCTCGCGCGCCTCGCTCTGCTCGCCCCGCCGCTTGCCATCGAGCGCATCGGCCTGGGGCGCGCTGGAGGCCAGAGCGACCGAAGCCAGCGCCAGTGCAGACAGGGTGGAGGTGAGCAGGTTCATGATGCGTATCTAGCCCGGTTTCATTGAATAACCGCTGAATACCCCGCTAACGCCTTGTGCAGCCTTTGGCCAGTGCTTCGCGACCTCTTGCCTGCCCTCCCCCCGTCATTCCCGCGAACGCGGGAATCCCGCTTCTCAGCCAAGGTCGGCGACGAAGCGGGACCCCCGCGTACGCGAGGGTGACGGGTTAAGCTGGTGCGATAATCGTCAGCGCGTCATCTGATAGGTCACGTTGACGGTGACGCTCGTGCCCACCTGGCCGCCCTCGATGGGTGGGGCTGCCGCAACGATCCCCGGCATGGCACGCACCTTCATTTCGGCGCCACCGAACGGCGAGGCATTGTAGGTCGCTTCCGACACCGCGAGCACCTGCACGCCGGTAAAGCCGATGCGCTTGGCATAATCCATCGCCTGCATCTGCGCGCGCTTCATCGCCTTGTCGCGCGCCTCGGCCTGCGCGGCGCTGTCATCGTCGATGCTGAAATACGGGCCGGAAATGTTGTTCGCACCCTGCGAGACCACCGAATCGAGGATCGCCCCCAGCCGGTCGACCTGGCGCACCTTGACTGTGACCGTGTTGGTCACCTGGTAACCGATGAAGCGCGGCGCACGGCCATCGGTGCCATATTCATAGTCCATGTTGAGGTTGATGCCCGAGGTCTGGATGTCCTCGCGCTTGATGCCGAGCGCAACGATCTGCCTGATGACCTTGTCCATGTCCGCAGAGTTCTGGCGCAGCGCGGCGGACGCGGTCGGCGCCTTGCTGGTCACGCCGGTGCTGAAGGTCGCGGTATCGGGCGCGCCAAGCACGGTTTCGGTGACGCTGAGCTCGACGACCGGCGCACCGGCGCTGGGAGTGATCTCGACAGCCGCCATGGCAGGGGTCGCCGCAGCGGAGAGGATCGCGAGCGGAAGCGCGCGGACGAGCGGGGTGGTCATGGGGTATTTCTCCACAAATCAAAAACGGTTTGGCCGCTCCTGTTTCATCCCATCCTCGTCACCCCCGCGAAGGCGGGGGGCCCGCTTACCCCTCCAATGGTGGAGAGGAGGCGGGATTCCCGCGTTCGCGGGAATGGCGGAGGGGCTTGTTCGAGCGAACGGCCATCCGTCTACGCCTGTGCACGGCTCAGCGTTGCGCGCGGCTGAACGACCGGATCAGCCGCCCGACAGGAATGTAAACCTTCAACCCTGCGCGCGGGCATGGTCGATATAGGCCTTGCGCAGCGCCATGGTTTCCATGCCCGGACGGCCATCGCCGATCCTCAGTCCATCGATCTCGACCACCGGCATCACGAACAGCGAGGCCGAGGTGACAAAGGCTTCCGCCGCGCCCTGCGCCTCGGCGATCGTGAACGGCCGCTCCTCGACAGTGATGCCGCTCGCCCGCGCGATATCGATCAGGCTGAGGCGCGTGACGCCCGGCAGGATGTGATGCCCCAGATCGCGAGTCACCAGAAGCCCGTTCGGCGTGATGATGCACGCGTTCTGCGACGTGCCCTCGGTGACGACATCGCCTTCCACCAACCAGACATCGTCAACGCCCGCCGCCTTGGCCTCCATCTTCATCATGCTGGCATAGAGCAGCTGCACCGTCTTGATGTCGCGCCGCCCCCAGCGCCGATCGGGCCGGGTGATGATGCGCATGCCGCGCTCGGCCAGCGGGTTGGCGACCAGCGCGCGGGCCTGGGTAAAGGCGAACACCGTCGCCGGCGTGCCCGGCTTGGGGAAGAGGAAATCGCGATCCGCCGCGCCGCGGCTGATCTGGAGATAGATCGTCCCCTCGGTCAGCGCGTTGCGCTCGATCAGGGTCGCGACGATGCCCGGCCAGTCTGCCGCGCTGCAGTCATAGTCGATCGTCATCTCGGCGAGCGAGCGCTCGAGCCGCATCATATGTGCGGCATAATCGATGACCCGCCCGTCGAGCACCGAGAAGACCTCGTACACCGCATCGGCAAACAGCAGCCCGCGATCGAAGATCGAGACATGCGCCGCATCCTCCGCGACGAACTGGCCGTTGATGTAAACCGTACGCATGCGCGACCCTTTCTCGGCGATTTTCCCTGCGTCTTGCGCCCGCGCTGCGCCTGCGGTCAAGCCGGATATGCTGCACAGTGCGGGGATTGCGCCCTGCCCCGCCCCCGCCTAAGTGGCGGGCATGTCCACTCCCCCCGTCCTTTCGTACGAAGACCTTGGCCTGGTGCAGGGCACCGGCTGGCTGTTCCGCGATATCAACCTGCATATCGCCCCGCGCGACCGGCTGGCGCTGATCGGCCGCAACGGGGCAGGCAAGACAACAATGCTGCGGCTGATCGCGGGCGAGATCGAGGCCGATCGCGGACGCCGCACCGTGCAGCCGGGCGTGCGCGTGGTGATGCTGGCGCAGGACCCGGACTTCAAGGGCTTTGCGACGCTGAACGACTGGGCATTGGCCGGAGACGACGCCCCGCCCGCGCACGAGGTCGCCGCGATCGCCGACCAGATCGGCATCGACCTGTCACGCGACGCTGCCACCGCCAGCGGCGGCGAGCGCCGCCGCGCCGCGATCTGCCGCGCCTTGGCAAGCGAACCCGATGTGCTGCTGCTCGACGAACCGACCAACCATCTCGACCTGGCCGCGATCGACTGGCTCGAAAGTTGGCTGGGCCGCTTCAACGGCGCGTTCGTCGTCATCAGCCATGACCGCACGTTCCTCGAGCGGCTGACCCGCCAGACGCTTTGGCTCGACCGCGGCAATCTGCGTCGCCAGGAAATCGGCTTTGGCGGCTATGAGGCCTGGATGGAGCAGATCTATGCCGAAGAGGCGCGCGCCGCCGACAAGCTCGATGCCAAGCTGAAGATCGAGGCGCACTGGCTGGAGCGCGGCGTCACCGCACGGCGCAAGCGCAACCAGGGGCGCCTCGCCAAGCTGTGGGAGATGCGCGCGCAACGCGCCTCTATGCTCGGTCCGCAAGGCACAGCCAAGCTGGAGGCGGTGAGCGACAACAGCAAGACCAAGTCGGTGATCGTCGCCGACCGCGTTTTCAAGAGCTTCGGCGAGGGCGAGGCGAAGCGCACGATCATCAAGGACTTTTCGCTGCGGGTGCAGCGCGGCGACCGCATCGGCATCGTCGGTTCCAACGGCGCGGGCAAGACCACGCTGATCCGCCTGCTCACGGGCGAGCTGGAGCCCGATAGCGGCACGATCACGCTCGCCAAGACGCTCGACGGCGTCATCATCGACCAGCAACGCAAGCTGATGCAGCCCGAAAAACGCGTGCGCGACGTGCTGGCCGAGGGCGGCGACTGGATCGACGTGCGCGGGGTGCGCAAGCACATCCAGGGCTATCTCAAGGAATTCCTGTTCGACCCCGGGCTGGTCGAGGCACGCATCGGAACGCTTTCGGGCGGCGAGCGCTCGCGCCTGCTGCTGGCGCGCGAATTCGCCCGCGCCTCGAACCTGCTGGTGCTCGACGAGCCGACCAACGATCTCGATCTGGAAACGCTCGACCTGCTGCAGGAGGTAATTTCGGATTATGACGGCACCGTGCTGATCGTCAGCCATGACCGCGACTTTCTCGATCGCACCGTTACAGTGACGTTGGGGCTCGACGGATCGGGCACGGTCGATGTGGTCGCAGGCGGCTATGCCGACTGGGAAAAGCAGCGCAAGCAGCGCATGGCGAACTGGGTCAAGTCAGGCGCGTCCAAGGCAGCCGCTGCCGCCGCCGCT
>NZ_LSIS01000285.1:0-8197 GCF_001556365.1 Blastomonas sp. CCH1-A6
CGGCGGGAAGGCGGCGAGCAGCTCGGGCCGCATCGTCGGATCATCGGCGAGCGGGATGCGCTCGATCGCGTCCTGCAGCGCCAGCTTGGCGGTCGAGAGCAGCACGGCAAGCTCGGGCCGGGTGAGGCCATGGCCCTCCTGCGCGCGCCGCTTGAACGTGGCATTGTCGGCCAGCCCCTCGACCTTGCGGTCGAGCCGGCCCTGTTCCTCGAAGTGCTCGATCAGCCGCAGATAGCTGGGCAGCGCACGCGTGCCGCCCTTTTCGGCGATCGATAGCCCGAGCGCCTGCAGACGGTTGTCCTCAAGCACCAGGCTGGACACGTCGTCGGTCATCGAGGCGAGCAGCGCGTTACGCGACGGCTCGTCGAGCAGGCCGGCGCGCATCACCGCGGCAAGGCCGATCTTGATGTTCACCTCGTTGTCCGAACAGTCGACCCCGGCGGAATTGTCGATGAAATCGGTGTTGATCCGCCCGCCAAGCATCGAGAAGGCGATGCGCGCGGCTTGCGTGACGCCCAGGTTCGCGCCTTCGCCGACGACCTTGCAGCGCAGCTGCTCGGCGTTGATGCGCAAGGGATCGTTCGAGGGATCGCCGACGTCGATATTGTTCTCCGACGCGGCCTTGATGTACGTGCCGATACCGCCGAACCAGATCAGGTCCACCTCGGCGCGGAGGATCGCGGAGATGAGCGCCGCCGGCTCGATCTCGTCCTGATCGATGCCCAGCATCGCCTTGACCTCGGCGGTCAGGGGAATCGCCTTCATCGACCGGGGGAAGACGCCGCCGCCCTTCGAGATCAGCGCCTTGTCATAATCGTCCCAGCTCGAGCGCGGCAGCGCGAACATGCGTGCGCGCTCTTCCCAGCTCTTCGCCGGATCGGGATCGGGATCGAGGAAGATATGGCGGTGGTCGAACGCGGCGACCAGCTTGATCGCCTTGGAGAGCAGCATGCCGTTGCCGAAAACGTCGCCGGACATGTCGCCGCAGCCTGCGACGCGCACCGGTTCGGTCTGCACATCGACGCCCATTTCGGCGAAATGGCGCTGGACCGAGACCCAGCCACCCTTGGCGGTGATGCCCATCGCCTTATGGTCGTAGCCCTGCGAACCGCCCGAGGCGAAGGCATCGCCCAGCCAGAAGTTGAACTCCGCCGCGATGGCATTGGCGGTGTCCGAGAAGGTTGCGGTGCCCTTGTCGGCAGCAACGACGAAATAGGGGTCCTCGCCATCATGCACCACGACATCGGCCGGGTGCACCACCTTGCCGTCGACGATATTGTCGGTGACAGACAGCAGCGTGCGGATGAAGGTCTTGTACGCTTCCTTGCCGCCGTTCAGCCAGCCGTCGCGATCGGTCGCGGGATCGGGAAGCTGCTTGGGGAAGAAACCGCCCTTGGCACCGGTCGGCACGATCACGGCGTTCTTCACGCGCTGCGCCTTCATCAGGCCGAGCACCTCGGTGCGGAAATCGTCACGCCGGTCGGACCAGCGCAGCCCGCCGCGCGCGACGGGGCCAGCGCGCAGGTGGATGCCCTCGACCTGCGGCGAATAGACGAACATCTCGCGCCAGGGCAGCGGGGCGGGGAGGCCAGGCACCTTGGCGCTCTCAATCTTCATCACCATCGCCAGCTTCGCCGCCGGCGCAAAGGCGTTGGTGCGCAGCACGGCCATGACCAGCGCGCGCAGCATGCGCAGCAGCCGGTCATCGTCGATTGCGGAGACTTGGGTCAGCCCGGTGTTGATCGCGGCGAGATTGGCCTCGGTCGCCGCCTCGCGGTCGCCGGTAAACGCGGGATCATGCCGCGCGATGAACAGCGCAACCAGCGCGTGCGCGACATCGGGCGCATCGTGCAGCGCATCGACCATCGTGCCGATGCCATAGGGCAGGCCCGCCTGGCGCAGATAGCGATACCAGGCGCGCAGCCAGATCACGGCGCGCTGCTCAAGCCCGGTTGCGGCGATCAGCCGGTTGAACGGATCGTTCTCGGCCTTGCCCTCGAGCGTGCCCGAAATCGCCGCCTCGATCGCGGAGGCGCGCTGCATCAGCGCTTCGACATCGCCCTGACCGCGCAGGCTGAGCAGGAAATCGTGAATATGCCCGCCATCGGCTCCGCCCATCTGGGTCGGGATTTCCTCGAGCACGTCGAAGCCGAAATTCTCGAGCACCGGTACGGTCTCGGACAGCGGGATCGCGCCCGCCTGGCTGTAGAGCTTGAGCCGCAGGTTCTGCGCCGCGTCCAGGCTCTTGCGATAGAGCCGCGCCCCGTGCTGCTCGGGCCCTTCGAGATTGCGCAGCCGCAGGATGTCGAGCGCGGCTTCCTGCGGGCCGTAATCGGTGCGATAGGCCATCGGGAACTGCGCGGCATAACGGCTGGCGAGCGCGGCGGCGCGGCTGTCTTCGCCCTGCGCGATCAGCGCTTCCTCGACCGAGGGTTCCCAGCCGCGCACCATCGCACGCAGCGCCGCATCGAGCGCGGCATCGTCAATCTGGTCGGCACCATCGCGCACGTCGAGCACATAGCGCAGCAGAGCGATCTCGCCGTCCTCGAGCGAAATCGACCAGCTCAGCGTCTTGCCGCCCGAGGCCTCGGTCAGCATCCGCTCGATCGCGACGCGGCGCCCGGTCGAAACCTCGTCGCGCGGCAGCCAGGCGAAGACGAACAGATGGCGCTTGAGCGACGACTGGACGGTGACCAGCTTCGATCGCGGACGGTCGGCGAGCGACATCGCGGTGAGGGCAACGCGCTCCAGATTTTCCAGGCTGAACGCGATCAGCAGGTCGTGCGGCAGCGCGGTCAGCGCATGCGACAGCGCCTTGCCGGCATGGCCGTTGGGGGCAAAGCCGAACTTGTCCATCAGCAGCTTCAGGTGCGCGCGCAGCACCGGCACGCGCTCGGGCGCGGCGGCGAGCGCGGCGCTGGTCCAGATACCGCCATGCACCGAGAGCGCGGCGACGCGGCCGTCTTCCCAGATCGGCAGGATGATGAGATCGAGCGGTGCGCGGCGGTGCACGGTCGAGATGAAGTTCGACTTGATGATCAGCGGCGCGGCCTTGCCGCTTTCGAACCAGGCAAAGGCGCGTTCGAACGAATGCGCGGCGAGCAGCTGGCGATCCTCGCCCGCCATGCTCGCGAGGCCCAGCGGGGCTTCGGTCGCACCGTCGCGGCGATAGCGCAGATGCGCAAGCTGGGTCATGTTGCGGTCGAGGAACCAGCGCAGCAGCGCCGCGCCTTCGCCATCGGCCATCGCCGCGGCATCGGCGGCCATCGCCGCCTGCAGCATCGGCCAGTCGGTCACGGCGGCGCGCACATCGGCCATGGCGGAGAGCAGCGCGGCCTCAAGCGCCTTGCGCTGCCGGGCATCGGCGCGCTCGACCTCGAGATAGACGACGGACTCGCGCCGCTCGCCGGGGGCCTCGTCGGTATAGATTTCGCTCAGCAATCCATCGGCATCGCGGCGCAGCGCCACCACCGGATGGATGACCCGGTCGATCGCCAGGCCGAAGCGCGAGATGGTGGCAGCGATGGAATCGACCAGGAACGGCATGTCGTCGTTAATGATCGCCAGCCGCATGTGCCTGTGGCCTGCCTGTCCCGGGATCGATTCGATCGCGAGCACGGTATCGGGCGAGGGACGCCGCGCCATCGCCCGAAGCGCGAAATCGGCGGCCTGCTTGCTCGCCTCTGCGTCAAATCCCTCGTTCTCGCCCGGCAGTGCGCCTTTGAGAAACGCGTCGCTCAAGGTCTGGCGAAGGCTTTCGTGCTTTTTGGGATCGGAAAACGGGGTGCTGGACGGCGCGTCTGCATCGGACGCAGCATTCTGGATGTCGGCCATGGGTTCCTCGTGCCCCGCGTGCGCGCTGGTTTGCCGCCTCTTTATGGGGTCTGCTGCCCCGGCTTATGCGCCATCGCTCGCGGCTTCTCAAGCATACAGCCGGGTAACCACGCCAAAATGACGTAATTTTCTTTCAGTCGATCGATTAAATGTTACGAGTTTTGCAGATAGCGTTCCGGGCTCAACCCGCGATCTTGCGCAGGATGCGATCGGCAACAGGGTCGTCCTCGCCGATGATGCCGATCACGCCGAGCGTCCCATTGGCATCGCGCCGCGCGACCAGCACCGCAAATTCGCTGTCGCCCAGGTCTACCGCGCTGACCGGCTGGGCAGGCGCCGCGCGCAGACGCTGGCGCGTCTCGTGCTTGCGGCAGAGCTTTTCGGCATCCTCGTCGCGCGCACGGCGCGCCTTGCGCTCGATCTGCACGATCGCCTTGAGCCCGCCGGGCTGCTGCGCGAGCAGGTCGGCCAGGCCGCCGCGGGGTATGTCGCGACGCATCGCATGGGCGAGCACGCACGCATATTCGGCAAGCCGCGTCTTGTCATAGCTGGCGCCGAAGACAAGCTTGACCAGCGGGGTCATCGGGGCACGCGCCTGGGCCGCGATGCCGCTATCGGCCAGCAGCGCGGCATAATCGTCGGGGCGACCGCGCGCCGCCAGCGCGAAATCATAGGCGCGGCCGATTGCGGCGTAGAGCGCGTGGCGCGACCGGTCCTCGGTCGCCAGCGCGGCCTCGACATGCGCGCGTGCGAAATCGAGCAGATCGGCGAGAGCTTCGTCGCCGCCTGGCAGATCGACCACCGGGAAAGGATTGGCCGCCGGCTCTTCGTCAAGCCCGCCGAAGCCAACCTCGATCAGGCCATCCGAAAGATCGTCGAACATTGCATAGCCATCGAGCGAAAGCGGCTCGTCGAGCGGCTCCGCACCGATTTCACCTGGTGCCAGATTCTGCACGGGATCATCTTCCCAGACCGGCAGAGCGGGCTTGCGCGGGGCCTGTTTCACCGCCTCGTCGATCTGCAGGATCAGTTCCTCGGTGAGCTTGCGGTCGGCCAGCTCCTTCCAGTTGATCACGCCATAGACGAAATCGATCGTGTCATCGTCGGTGGAGAAGGGCAGCAGGATGCCGCGATACATGATCGTCGATCCGCGATCGTTCACATATTCGGCCTCGAATCCGATCGGCGCCTGGTTGGCCAGGATCTGCATGTAATGATCGGTGATTCGCGACAGCAGCGACCGGCCTGGCACCTCGTCGAGATAGGCGATCGCCTCGGGCAGGTTGCTTTCCTCGCGCAGCGCCTTGCCGATGAAAGGGATTGCCGGGTTCTCGATTCCCGACGTGAAATCGAGCAGCACGCTGTGCGGTCCGAAGTCCTCGATATTTTCCGGATCGAGGTCCTCGATCGACGGAAATACTCTATTTCCCAGCAGCTTGGCCCAATGGTTATAGGCACGGACGTGCATCCGCCGCTCGTCGCTGCCAAAGGTCTGGGGCGGGTCCATCAGCGCTTCATCATCGCTGCTTGCGTCTGCCGATGCCAGCAGCTCTTCGTCTGCGGCATCATGGCCTTGTCCGACATCGCGATATCCGCGCAGAGTATCCATGGAACGGTCCCAATCAGTGTCCTAGGCGGCCACTGTCTCGCAAGGAGGTAAAACTAGGGTTAATTAACCACATCAGTGCGTTAGCCAGAACCGGCCCCCGCGCTGGCGATCCGGACGACCGCGCGTTTGCATGCTGCAAGCTGCTCAAGGCGTCTTGCATCCGGCCCGCGAGGCTGATAACGGCACCGCTCGCATCGGCCAATCAAGGCCCCGCGCGCCGCTTTAGCTCAGTTGGTAGAGCACATCATTCGTAATGATGGGGTCACGTGTTCGAGTCACGTAAGCGGCACCAGCACCCCTTCCCAAATCGTCTCAAAACGTTGAATTTCTGCGGGTTTCGGGCTGTTTTGCTCGCGACGGGAATCTCGCTTTGTTCCAGATTGTGCCCCCAGATTGCATTAATTTGGGGGCACAATTGGGGGCACAGCGACAGGAAAAAGCGTGGTGCCCCCAAATGCCCCTCAAAGCCGCAGAAATCAGAGGGTTTCAGCCGATTGATACCCTTTACCGCAAATCCGACGATAAAGGCCTCTATCTTGAGATTCGGCCGAACGGTTCGAAGCACTGGTTCTTGAAGTACAGGATCCACGGATCTGAAAAGAGGTTGTCACTTGGGACATGGCCTGAGGTGTCCCTGGCTGACGCTCGCGAGCGCCGGGACGATGCCCGCAAAAAAATCAGGGAGGGCGATGATCCGCTTCATTCCCGCAAAATGGAGAAGATCAGGGGCCGATTGTCGGCTGGGAACAGTTTCCAGTCGGTGGCCGAGGACCTGATTGCTGTCCGGTTCGTCGCCAGCAAGAAAGCAGAGGCCACCATCGAAAAAGCTCGCTGGTATCTCTCGCATTTGACGCCAGCCATCGGCCCCCGGCCCATCGATGCGATCGAGCCCGCTGAGCTCCTGGTGGTGCTCAAGAAAATCGAGAAGGCAGGCAAGCGCGAAACCGCTGTCTGAACCAGGGCCTTTGCCAGCCGCGTGTTTCGGCATGGGGTAGCCATGGCGCTATGCAAACATGATCCCGCAGCCATGCTTGGCGGGGCTCTGGCTACCCCCATTGTGACTCATCATGCTGCTGTGCTCGAACCCCATCAGCTGGGAGAGGTGCTGCGCTCCATTGATGATTATGCCGGAAGCATCGTCGTGAAGATTGCGATGCAGCTTTTGCCGCACGTGTTCCTTCGTCCTGGCGAGCTACGCCAAGGCAAATGGACAGAGGTCGATTTTGACGAGGCGGTCTGGCGGATCCCTGCAGAACGCACCAAGCTGCGTCGGCCCCACAGCGTTCCCTTGTCCCTTCAGTCTGTGAAGCTACTCAAGACGCTTCGCGAGCATACCGGCTGGCGGGACTACATGTTCCCTGCCCAGAGCTCGCTAAAGAAGCCGATGTGCGAGAATGCTATGAATTCCGCTTACCGCCGAATGGGGTTCGGCAAAGATGTGGTGACTTCCCACGGGTTTAGGGCAACTGCCAGCACCTTGTTGAATGAAAGCGGAAAATGGCATCCCGACGCTATCGAGCGCGCCCTTGCCCACGGACACAGCAATGCAGTGCGAGGTGCCTATGCTCGAGGCCAGTATTGGGATGAGCGGGTCGCGATGGCACAATGGTGGAGCGATTACCTCGAGCGACTCTCTGTAGGCGCGCAGGTCGTGCCGATGATGAAAGGCGCCAGCGGCTGAACTGACGAGCAACGGATCTGGTGACATCGGCAAAACGAGCGCCCGGTCCGGGCTGGCGTGCCATCTTCATTGCTCCGCCCGGGGAATGTGTGGCGGTTCAAGGCGCGACATGGTCTGCCCGGAAAGAACGGGATCGAGCTTGTCAGCTTCCGCCAGTGCCCATTCCTCCCAATCTGAAAGTCGCTGCTTGCCTATATCGCCGCGATGCTCAAGCTCACGCTTCACCCGGGCAATGAGGGCGCGAAGATCCTGCGACTGGCGCAACAGCTCCCCGCTCATACGCAAGCTTGCGATCCGCTGCTCATTGAGTTCGCGAATGTCTTCGAGCCTCAGCCTCGCTCGTTCCTGCCGTGCCGCTTCAGCGCAAACGTGCTGCGGGCGTATAACGAGGGGCCGGCAACGGTGCACCCGAAGGAGTCCGGCTGGGTGGTACGGCAGCGCGTTGGGCAAATGGTGCTCGAGCAAATGACCTGGGGTTTCCCGGTGGTCCTGCGCGGGAAGCAGGGGCAGCCGCTCGAGCCCAAGCCCGTCAATAATGCCCGGTTCGACAAGCTCGGCGCGTTCTGGCAGCGCTGGGCAGCCTTGCCCGAGCATCGCTGCCTCATCCCTACCTCGCGCTATGCCGAAGCCGTAGGCACACCGGGACGCATGACCGAGACCTGGCTGTCGGTGCGCGGGGAGCCGATCTTTGCCTGGGCCGGGCTCTGGCGAACCTCGGACGAGTGGGGCGACTGCTATACCGGCGCGATGACCGAAAACGCTCCCGAGCTCTAGCACATACACGATCGCTCGCCGGTCATCCTGCGCGCGGATCAATGGAAGACCTGGCTCACTGCACCGCTTGCTGAGCTCTATGCGTTCGACAAGCCGTATCCGGCCGATGCCATGACGGTCGAGGCCACCGCGAACCTGTGGGCGCGGTCCACGAACAAGGGATAACTGCATGCGTCCGAAACCCGATCCGGTAAAGCCCGAGCAGCTCAGCGTCTGGGATTTTCCCCGCCCTGCTGTTGCGGAACCCTGCGATGCGCACATCCGCATCGAGCATCGCGGCGTCATCGTTGCCGAGACCC
>NZ_LSIS01000286.1:0-11152 GCF_001556365.1 Blastomonas sp. CCH1-A6
GGTAGATCGCCGCCGTGAGCCCTGCCGGTCCGCCCCCCACGATCAATGTATCGTAGCGATCCGCCGTCATGCCGCTTGCTTTTCCAGATCGCGGTAGGCCAGCAGCCGCAGCGCGTTGAACACGACCAGCAGCGTCGAGCCTTCGTGCATCGCGACTGCCGGGCCAATGCCCAAGCCCAGGATCGTGGCGGGAACGAGGAACGCGACGACGCCGAGGCTGACGAACACATTCTGCCGGATGATGCCACGGGTGTGGCGGCTCAGCCCTACCGCAAATGGCAGATGCGCGAGATCGTCGGCCATCAGCGCGACGTCGGCCGTTTCCAGCGCTACGTCCGAGCCTGCAGCACCCATCGCGATGCCGACGGTCGCGCTTGCCATCGCCGGCGCATCGTTGACCCCATCGCCGACCATCGCAACCTTGTCTTCGCCGGCAAGCCTCTTGATCGCGGCAACCTTGTCCTCCGGCATCAGGTCGCCCCATGCCTCGTCGATCCCCACATCCCTGGCGATGGCGTCGGCCACCTTCTGGTGATCGCCGGAAATCATGATCATCCGGGTGATGCCCATCTCGCGCAGACGCCGGAGCGCGACCTTGGCTGCCTCGCGAGGGGTGTCCATCAGCCCGATCGCACCGATGTCCTTATCGCCCTTGCGGACCACCATCGTCGTCCGCCCATTCTCACGCAAGGTCGCGATGGCGTCGGTCGCGGCCGCGTTCAGGGTGGGGATGCCCTCCACGCCGAACATCTCGGCCTTGCCAATCCATACCGTCTCGCCATCGACGGTCGCGATAACGCCGCGTCCGGTCAGGCTCTTGAGATCGGTCGCTTCGGGCAGCTCGCGTCCACCCAGGCGGTCGAGGCCGTCCTTCACGATCGCCTGTGCTAGCGGGTGATCGCTCAAGCCCTCGACCGCGACGGCAAGCGTCAACAGATCCTCATCGCTCGCCCCCTCGACGGGCACGACATCGGTGATGCGGGGCCGGCCTTCCGTCAGCGTCCCCGTTTTGTCGAACGCTATAGCTTTCAGCGAGCCGAGGTTTTCGAGCGGGGCGCCGCCCTTCACCAGCACGCCGCCGCGTGCGGCGCGCGCGACGCCGGACAGCACCGCGCTTGGGGTGGCGATCGCCAGCGCGCAAGGACTGGCGGCAACGAGCACCGCCATCGCACGATAGAAGCTGTCGCGGAACGGCTCGTCGACCACCACCCACGCGAACAACAGAATGAACGACAGGGCCAGGACCGCCGGCACGAAGACGCGCTCGAACCGATCGGTGAACCGCTGCGTCGGCGACTTCTGCGTCTCCGCTTCGCTCACCATCTTCACGACCTTGGCAAGCGCGCTTTCGTTGGAGCGCCGTGTCACCTCGATCTCGATCGCGGCAACGCCGTTGATTGTGCCGGCGAACACCCGTGATGTCGCATCGACCGCATCTGGCTTCGCGCGCGCTGCCTCGACATCGGCGACTGGTTCCTTGTCGACCGGGATGCTCTCTCCGGTCACGGGGGCCTGGTTGATCGCGCTCGACCCCTTGATGACGAAGCCATCGGCGGGTAAGCGTTCGTTCGGGCGCACGATCACAACGTCGCCGACCACCAGCTCTTCGACAGGTATTTCCGTCGTCTGTCCTTCACGGCGCACCGTTGCCTTGGCGGGCGCGAGCTCGGCCAGCGCCTCGATAGCGCGCTTGGCGCGACCCATCGCATAATGCTCGAGCGCATGGCCGAGGCTGAACAGGAACAGCAGCAGCGCGCCTTCCGCCCAGGCACCGAGTGCCGCTGCGCCAGCGGCCGCGACGAGCATCAGCGTATCGATCTCGAATTTCTTGAGCTTCAGATTGTCGATTGCCTCGCGCAGCGTGAAGAAGCCGCCGAAAACATAGGCACCGACATAGAAGGCGGTTGGCAGCCAGTCGGGCGCACCTGCAACCAACTTTTCAAGTCCGAAGCCGACCGCCAGCACTGTACCGCAGACCAGCGCGAAGATCAGCTCGGTATTGGCTCCGAGGAAATTGGCGTGCGCATGATCGTGGCCATCGCCGGGCCCATGCTTTTCTGCGCCTTCGGCGTGGCCGCCAGGCCCGTGATCGTGCCCGGCGTGGTCGTCCGCGCCATGATCGTGTCCAGCATGATCGCCGGCATGATCGGAGCCCGTCCGCTTGCCCGGCTTGACCTTGAGCTTGCCCAGCGCAGCGACGATCGCGGCCTCATCGACGCGCTCCTTGTCATATTCGACCCGGACGCTGCCCGAGGCGCTGGCGTCGGCCTGCAGCACGCCGGGCACCTGGCACAGGGTCTCGCCGACGGTGCGGGCGCGGCGTTCGTGCCCGATCCCCTCGACCTGCCATGTCGCATGGCCGTATCGCCCGCTAATATCGGCGCCCGCCGCCCGCACCATCTCACGCAGGCGCGGCAGCGGCAGCGCCGCCCCATCGAAATGGATGCAGAGCTTCGCCGGACTGTTACCATCGGCAGGCAGGACGTGCGCACGCTCGACGCCGGGTTTGGCGCTGAGGGTCGAGATGAGACGCCCGACACAGGCATCGGCCGCGTCAGGAACCTCCGGAAGCAGGACAGGAATATCGAGTTCGAGCTTGTCAGTCATGACGCCGTCTCCGCGTTGGTCTTGGTTTCTGCTCGCGCATCGCGCAGGATTTCGATGCCGCCCTTGATCGCGATAAGTGCGGTAGCCAGGCCCACCAGCAGATCGGGCCAGTTCGTTCCCAGCCAAAGGACTAGCGCCCCAGCGATCAGGATGCCGCCGTTGGAGATGAAATCGTTGAAACTGAACGTCGCCGCGGCACGCAGGTTCACGTCGGGCTGCTTGAGCTTCTGGAGCAGGCGCAGGCAGACGTAATTCACGACGCCTGCGATGGCCGACATCACCATCATCGTCGGGCCGATCGGCTCGCTGCCCTGGAAATAGCGACGGCCGACGTCGAGCAGAATGCCGCCGGCGAAGAGCAGCAGCATAACACCCGAGACGCTCGCCGCACGTGTCTTCCATTGGCGCCCGCGACTCAGCGCAACGAGGCTCAGCCCATAAACCGCAGTGTCGGAAAGGTTGTCGACGCCGTTGGCGATCAGGGCGCTCGAATCGCCAGCCAAGCCGGTGACAAAAAAACCGAACGCGATCGCCGCGTTGAGCAGCAACACGATCCAGAGCGTCCGGCGCTCGGTCGAGACATTGCCGTCCGGTTGAGCGGTCATGCCATGATTTCCTCGATCAGAAGGAGGGCAAGGAAGCCAACGAAGAACATCGCGCTGATAAGCGGCGAGTCCGGCCTCTCATGCGCTTCAACCAGCAGTTCTTCGGTGACGAGGTAGAGCAGCGCCATCAGGCCGAAGCTCAGAAAGCCGGTGATCCATACCGGCGTCATCAACGCCACCGGCTGCGCGATCAGCGCGCCGATCGGCACCAGCACCGCTAGCGCGCAAGTCAGGCCGATCGCCTTCGACTTGCGATATCGGCCTGCCAGATCGTGGGTAAGGGTTAGTGCCAGGAACAGCACCTCGAGGGTCAGCGCCGCAGCCAGCAACGTACCCGCCTTCTCGCCGGCGATGAAGGCGAGTCCGAGGACTAGGCCATCTATCGCCAGATCAAGCCCGATCGCGGCGAGCAGCGCGACCGGCCCTTTGAACCGCGTTTCCGCAGCCTTCAGAGCGAGCATCACGGTGACACCAAGCGCCCCGCCGATTAGTGTCGCGGTTGGAGAGCCGCTGTGCATCACCATCGGCAGGATCTCTGTCGCAGCTGCGGCGAACACCACGCCCGCAGCCAAATGCTGCGTGGCTGCGACAAGCTTATCGCCTGGGGTGCGCCATCCGGCGACCAGCGCGCCGATTATGATCGTAACCATGGGAATCAGGGAGAATTTGAGTGCTGCCATCGTCAGCGCCCTTCTGTGCCTGGTAGGTTGGTCACAAGCTTGTTGCCTTCCTGCACAGGACCGGACGCTTGTCCGCTTCCTCGATCTTGATTTCGTTGCCCGCGAAGGTCGCGCTCATCGTGTCGCCGACATATTGCAGGCCGGGTGCCGGCGCGGTCAGGATGATCGGCGACGCGTTAGCATCGCTGCGCAGTTCGAGCGCCAATCCCTCGTTCTTGAAGTCGACTAGGAGCGGCCGATCGTCGTCGCACCGATATGGGTGGCGACCGAGGATTCCGCTAGCGTCTCCGCTGTCCACGGCGTGGATTTCCTGTTCGGTCGGTGGTGCCTTACGAGGCTGTTCAGAACAGCTTGACGACGCCAGCACGACGCACACGCCAGCGATACCAATCCGCAATCGCGCCGTGGGTGCTTCTGGCAAAATCCCAATCAACCAAGCCATTGGGCAGCTCCGACGACACTGGCGATCATGACCATGATGCCGAACAGGATCAGCTTCTCAGGGCGCTGATCGGCGACGTAGAGTATGTGTGCAGCAACCTGCCAAGGAGCCTGCAGCGGGACGCTCCAAGATCCCGACGCGATCCGGACCAGCTCGGCGGGATATCGCGAGGCGCGTTTCAGCGGATGAGTGAAGTGCAATGTCAGGAAAGTGGTTAGGCTGAGAACAACCCAGATGTGGTAAAGATCATCGCCGACTGCGGCACCTGGCGCTCCGGTCCCCCAGAGGCTTGCAGCGGCAGCGGTCCCGAACGCTTCTCCGCGATATTTCAATACGGCGCCGCCGCCGATAAAGCCGACGCTGGTGATTAATCCTTCAAGCAGGCGTTCTTGATCGGGCAAAATGCGTCCGAGAATGGCGACACCAATGAGCAGAAACCCGCAAATGGCGATGGCGACCGGCGGAAAAGTTCGGTAGCCGACGCTGCGGCCGTCCTTCTCCCGGTCCGAGTCAACCGAAAGTACCAGCTTATACGCCATCGCGAGATTGACCACATGGGAAAGGGTTCCCCACCACGGCGGCAGCTTCATCATACCACCGATCCGTCGGCCTGGTCGTTTGCCACCTGGTCCGCTGAACCGAGAGAGGCGAGCACCCTCCTACAAGCCATACTGGGACTGCCAGGACGTTTGAGCGTGATCCTATCTCCCCCTGAGATCGACACCTGGAGATTAGGGCCGACGTAAATCCGCCCGTTAGCCGGCGAGGTCAGTCTTATCGGAGTAGCATTCGGCTTTGTCTTTATGTCGAGGGTCAGGCCATCTCCGAGGAAATCGACATCAAGGCGTGAACCATCAGGACAGGCGTAAAAATGTTCACCAATTACATCGGGCAGTTCGCGATCACGAGACGCTTCGGTCTCCCTTTTGCTGGTAGATGGAGAGCAACCGAGCAGGCCCGGCGACAAGACAAGCCCGGTCGCGAGGATGATCCCGCGAACAGGGCCGCTCCGGAGGTGCCGAGCCGTTATCTCCCGGTATTTCCATGAGCTATCGCCATGGGCGCTAGAGGGGGGGCGCCCATGGCGTGGGCCGTTCTCACACGGGCACCCAAAGGACTCGTTGTGCGGCGGCCGATCCATAACAGTTCAGTCGAACAGTTCGCTCAGAAAGCCCTTGCGACGACCCTTATGGCCCCGCTCGTAGCCGTGCTTTCCGCTATCATCGCCATGGCCGCGACTCTCGGACATTCCGAGACGACTGCCGCTCAATGGCCGGGCGATGCCGTCACTGGCACTGCGCTCGATGATCTTGTCGAGTTCGCCCCGATCGAGCCAAACCCCGCGGCATTGCGGGCAATAGTCAATCTCGATGCCCTGACGCTCGCTCATGACGAGATCGACGCGGCATGTCGGGCACAGCAGCCCTTGGGAGGGACGGCTATCTACCATAATAAATTCCTGTGTTGGAAATGTTGGCCCGTCAGTCGTTCGCGGCACCGCGAGGACGCGGTGGTTTGATGGGCCGCCGACGATTGCGGTTGGACTGCCCTGGCAATCTCGATTGCCGGCGCAGGAGAGCAAGAAAGGCCGCATCCTGTTGCCGCATTGTCCGAAGCAGACCTTTGCGCATCATGATGCCGACCAAGCCGCCGATGATTCCCCGACATTCGATCGAGTGATGAACGCAGACGCCATTCGCGATCTGCTCGATCTCGTAGCGTTCGTCGAAGGTGAAGAAGCCCCTTACCCCCATCTGCCACCCGATGAGCTGCGGCTTGGTCAGGCGGTTTATGACCACTTGCGTGGTCATCTTCCGGCCGCTTTTGAAAAGGCAGCACGTGACGTCCATTTCGGCACCGAGTTCGGCATCGGCCGCGATGCTGTAGATGGGGTGCCATCGTGCGAACCCCCTCAGATCGGAGATCAGCGACCAGACCCGGAGCGCTGAAATGTTGAAATCGAAGCTGGTCTCTGCCTTCATGGCTGCCTGTCCTGTCGGGCCGCGACGCGGCCAAAGCTAAGGCCGTAGAACGGCGGCCTTCTTGCCGACCAAAGGAGGGGGTGCGGGGAGCTGGCGAGGCGCCAGGAGCTTGGACGGTGGGTGCCGAGCCGAGATTCATCCGCTCAGGCCTTCCAGCGTCTTACTTGCCTTGCCACCGATCACCTCGACGGCTTCGAGCGTCATCAGCCCAATGTCGGGTACATCGCTCAGGGCGGCGACGAACGCGCGCAGTGCGTCCTCGAAATCTACGATTTCTATAACCACCGCACGATCGCTCTCGAGCACATGGCGGCGATGTACGTGCGCGGAGGCCCCGAACCCGATCAGCGCCTCAAGCACCGTGAGACCCGCCATCTTTCGATCCCGCGCCAGCGAAGCGACATATTCGAAGACCTTCCGATCGCCGATGTAAGCCGCTTCATCCGTGTAGATCCGCAGCAGTTTCCAGGCCGTTTCTCCCATCATGCTTCTCCTTTCAGGGGGGCGGGTTCCTCACCATGCGGAGCGGTCGCCTTTTGTTCATTTTGAAGTTTGGTCCGCCCGAGGATCACCTTCGCGATCGCTGGCAGCACCAACAGCGTCAGGATGGTGGCGGCGACGAGACCGCCGATCACGGTAACGGCGAGCGGCTTTTGAACCTCCGCGCCGGTGCCGGTTGCGAGCGCCATAGGCACGAAACCGATCGCGGGCACGAACCCCGTCATGATCACTGCCCGCATCTTCTCTGCCATGCCGTTGCGGATCGCTTCCACCACGGGCATCCCGTTTTCGCTGTTCTCCCGGATCGCGGACATCACCACGAGGCCGTTCAGCACAGCCACGCCGGCAAGGCAGATAAACCCTACAGCGGCCGACACCGAGAAGTTGATGCCAGTCAGCAACAGGGTAAATACGCCGCCCGCGAGCCCTAGAGGAACCGCCAAGAATACCGCCGCCGCCCGGCCGAAGCTACCCAGTGCCATGTAGAGCAGCCCGAAGATGACCAGAAAGCACAACGGCACCACGATTGATAGCCGTTTTGATGCTGCGGCAAGGTTCTCGAATTGACCACCCCATTCAAGATAGTAGCCCGCCGGCAGCTTCACCTGTGCGATCTTCGCCTGCGCCTCCTGAACGAAAGAACCGGCATCACGTCCACCGAGATTGACCTGGACGACCACGCGACGCTTTCCGTTCTCACGACTGATCTGATTCAGCCCTTCGGTAAGCCGGATCTGCGCGACCTGTGCCAGCGGCACTTGGCCGCGCGGCCTCCCTTCCACCTCCGGGAGCAGCACCGGCATCGAGCGGATGTCGTCGAGATTGGCTCTGGTTGCCTGAGGAACGCGCACGGTGACGTCGAAACGCCGGTCGCCCTCGTACACCAGCCCCGACTCACGCCCGCCGAGCCCTGCCGCAACCGTATCTGCAACGTCGCGGACGGTAAGGCCGAGGCGCGCGATCGCGGCGCGGTCGAGCCTTACGTCGAGCGCCGGCGCGCCACCGACTTGTTCGGCCTTGACGCTAGCCGCTCCAGGTATGGTCTGGAGTACGCGGACCATCTCATTGGCGGTCAGCGCCATCTTGTCGAGATCATCGCCATAGAGCTTGATCGCCACATCGCCGCGAACACCCGCGATCAGCTCGTTAAATCGTAGTTGGATCGGCTGACTGACCTCGTAAAGATTACCAAGAAGACCGCCGGTAGCCTTCTCAATCTTTGCGACCACGTCGGCTTTGGTCGTACCTTCCGCCCACTGGTCCTTCTCTTTTAAAATAACGAAGCCATCCGAAACATTCGGCGGCATCGGATCGCTTGCAACTTCCGCTGTGCCTGTTTTGGAGAACATTAAGGCAACTTCCGGAATTTTGATTACCGCCTCCTCGACTTTGCGTTCCATTGCCAGCGACTGATCAAGGCTGACCGAAGGCACTCGTGTCGATGCGAAGGCGAGATTCTTCTCGTCTAACTGGGGAATGAATTCCGAGCCTAACATCCCAAACGCGGGTATGGCCGCCATGAAAAAGGCCAGTCCGCCGAGAATGAATGGCCACGGACGCGCAATCGCCTGATCCAGTAAAGGCAGGTAGCGTTCCTTAGACTTGCGGATCAGCCATACGTCCTTCTCCGCGACCTTGCCACGGATCAGGATTGCAACTAGCGCTGGTACCAGCGTGATTGCGAGTACGAACGCGGCCGCCAGCGCGAGCATGATCGTGATCGCCATCGGCGAGAACGTCTTGCCCTCCGTGCCCGTAAAGGTGAGCAGCGGTGCGAACGCGAGCAGGATGATCGCTTGGCCGAAGACGGTCGGCTTGATCATCTCCTGCGACGCCCGCATCGTCTCCTCCAGTCGTTCGCGGAGCGAAAGCAGTCTGCCTTCATGTTCCTGCCGGTGCGCCAGTCTGGCGAGGCAGTTTTCGATGATGATGACCGCGCCATCGACGATCAGACCGAAGTCGAGTGCTCCCAGGCTCATCAGGTTGCCGGGCACATTAAACGCGTTCATCCCCATTGCCATCATCAGGAACGAAAACGGGATGACCAGCACTGCAATCACTGCTGCGCGCCAGTTGCCGAGCAGCAGGAACAGAGCCACGGCAACAAGGATCGCGCCTTCGGTCAGATTGCGCTGGACCGTGGCCACCGTTGCGCCGACCAATTCAGCGCGGTTCAACACCACCTTGACCTGGACGCCGGGCGGCAGTGTTTTTGCAATCTGATCGAGCTTGGACGAGGCCTCCGTGGCAACAACCCGGCTGTTCTGACCGATCAACATCAGCACCGTGCCGATGACCGCTTCCTCGCCGTTCATGCTACCTGCACCCGTTCGCAGGTCGCCACCAACGCGAACATTGGCGAGCTGGCCTATCGTGATTGGAGTGCCTCCACGCGTCGCCGCGACAGCATTGCTGATCTCATCGACGGTACGCACGCGGGAATCGACGCGCACTAGGTACGCTTCACCACCGCGGTTATAGTAATTGGCGCCCACAGCAAGATTTGCGTTCTCAAGGGCCTGGCCAAGTTCACTGTAAGAAATCCCGAAACTGGCGAGCTTCGTTGGATCTGGTTCAACCACGAACGTTTTCGCATAGCCACCAATGGAGTCGACGCCGGCAACGCCTTTCACCGAGCGAAGCTGTGGGCCGATAATCCAATCTTGGACAGTTCGCAGATAGCTCGCCTTGGCCACCGCGTCCGTTAGTCGTTCGCCTTCGGGCGTCAGATAGCTGCCATCAGGCTGCCACCCTGGTTGGCCTGCGACTTTTTTGGCGCCCTTTCCGTCGGGATTGGCATAACCCACCGTGTACATTACGATCTCACCGAGACCAGTCGAGACTGGGCCGACTTGTGGCTGTACACCCTCTGGCAAATTTTCGGTTGCCTGACGCAGACGCTCACCAACCTGCTGACGCGCGAAGTAGAGGTCGGTGCTGTCGGTAAAGATCGCACTGACCTGGCTGAAACCATTGCGCGAGATCGAGCGTGTGGTTTCGAGACCTGGTATGCCCGCTAGAGCGATTTCGACGGGATAGGTAACAAGCTTCTCGATTTCGACCGGCGACAAACGCGGGTCAATCGTGTTTATCTGAACCTGTTTGGTGGTGATATCTGGCACGGCATCAATTGGTAGCTTCGTAAGCTGCCAGAGGCCGAGGCCGCCGATGACTAGAAAAAGGGCGAGTACCGTCCAACGCATGCGGACGGAGAGCGCCATGAGATTTGCGATCATGGTCTATTCTTCCTCGCCCGCGCCCTTGCCGAGTTCGGCCTTGAGCAGAAATGCGTTTTTGGTTGCGACTTGGCTGCCTGCCGCGAGACCCTTCAGGATCTCGACCCGGCCATTGCTGCGTTGTCCGATCGTGATGCTCTGAGCCTTGAAGCCCTGCGCGGTCCGCACGAACACGATGTCTCGCCCCTCGAGCGTCTGCACCGCATCCTCCGGCACCACGATCGCATTGCTGGTCGTGCCGCCCCCGCTCGGTAAGAGCCGTACCCGCACTCCGAGGCCAGGCTGAAGGCTGCCCGAAACGTCGAGGACCGCGGTCGCCGAGCGCGTGTCGTTGGCTAGCCCGGGTGTGACGGCGCGTACGCGCCCCTCCACCGTCCGCCCATCGGGCAGCTCGATGATTGCTCGATCGCCCGGAGAGAGACGTTGTGCGTCGGTCGGACCGACCGCCGCCTCTATTTGAATCTTTGACGCATCGGCGACGCGCATCAGCTCAGTTTCGGGCTGAACGTAGGCGCCCAGGCTGACATTTTCCGACGTGACGCGACCCGTAATTGGGCTGGACACGAGCACACCGCGACCGTCCGATGTCACACGCGCAGCCCCTGCCGCCACGCTGGCGCGGCGCGCCTCGGCAGCGGCGGAGGCGGCTTCCGCCTCCGCCTGTTCCAGATCGACCCGCGCCGAGACCTTTTGGCGGAATAGGTATTGCTCGCGGGCGAGCGCCTTTTGCGCAAGCGTCAACTTGGCAGCCGCAGCGGTGCGATCGGCGGCAAACTGCGCCGCATCCCGGCTTTCGACAACGGCAAGCGTTTCGCCGGCACGTACCGGATCACCGAGCCGCTTCAGTAGCCGAGTTACCGCGCCGGCCGCGCGGGCAGTGACGATTGCTTCTCCTTGCGGCGACGCGCTCACCGTCGCCTGCGCAACGATCTCCGAGCCAAGCCCACCTAGGTTGATGGTCTCGGTAGCAATGCCGGCTTGCTGGACCGCCTGCGCGGTCATAGTCACTGTATCAGGGACCTTATCCTCCTCCACAGGTGCCGTAGCAGCGCCGTTTGCCGCTTCCGTCGCGGCGGGTTCGTCTTCGGTCCAGCGTGCG
>NZ_LSIS01000287.1:0-5028 GCF_001556365.1 Blastomonas sp. CCH1-A6
TCTGGAAGAACAACACCACGATCGGCGCGGCCTATCACGCCCAGTTTCGCGCCGAGCTGGCAAAGATCGGCTACGAAACAAGCGTCACCGGCAAGCACGGCCAGTTCGAGATCGCCGGCGTGCCTAAGGAGGTGATCGACACCTTCAGCCAGCGGCGCGCCGATATCCTGGCGAAAGCCGGCGAGCTCGGTGTCACCTCCGCCGAGGCGTTGCGCAAGGTGACCAACAATACCCGCGACGCCAAGCTGAACGTCGAGGATCGCGATGCCCTGCGCCAGGAATGGCGTGACCGGGCGGCCGCGCTCGGATTCGACGGCAAGGCACTGGTCGATGCCGCGCGCGAGCGTGCTGGCGCCAGCGGCCTCGATGCCCAGCCACGACCGATGGAGCGCCTCGGTGACGTCCTGGCCAATCTCCGCGAAAGCCTGGGCGAGTTATTCCGACCCGCCGATCCGCTCGTCGCCAGCGGCCTCGACCGGCTGCGCATCGCGCCGGTGGATCTGCGCGCCCAGCACGCCGTCGCCTCCGCGATCCGCATCCATGCCCAACGCGAAGCCGCGTTCGCGGTGCCGGACATCACCAGGACCGCGCTCGACCTCGGGCTGAAGGGTGTCACCGCCGCGCATGTCGACGCGCGCGTCTCCGAGCTCATCCGCAACGAGAAGCTGATTCCGGGCAAGGATGACCGGATCGACAGCGTCGTCACCCATGTCACGACGCCCGAGGCGCTCGCGACGGAGCGCGGCATCCTTGCAGAGATCGAGCGCGGCAAGGGGGAGGGGCGGGTGATCGTCTCCGCCGACACCGTTATCGAGCGGATCAACGCCGCATCGGGCGACAAGGAACTCAATGCAGGGCAGATGGCGGCCGCGACGATGGCGCTCACTTCCGCCGATCGCATCGTCGCGGTCCAGGGCGTCTCGGGCGCCGGCAAGTCGACCATGCTGGCGAGCGTCGCGCGCAATGTCGAGCAGGAAGGCGGCAAGGTGGTCGGTCTCGCGCTCATGAAGGCGACCGCCGATCGTCTCGGCGCCGAAGCCGGCATCGAGAGCCGCACCGTGTCCTCGTTCGTCCACAGCTATGCCCGCCACGCGCTCGCTGGGAAGGGCGCGGGCTATGACGGCGCGCGAGACGCGCTCGCCGGCACCACGCTCATCCTCGACGAAGCCTCGATGGTCGGCTCGGAGCAGATGAAGCACCTGGTCGGCATCGCCAATGCGCTCGGCGTCGATCGCTTCCTGATGATCGGCGATCGCCAGCAGATCACCGCGGTCGACGCCGGCAAGGCGTTCGCGCTCGCGCAGGCCGGCGGGATCACGCTGGCGCGGATGGACGAGAATCTGCGCCAGCGCACCGAGCAGCTGCGCACCGTCGCCGCGCTGACCAACCGCGGCGAGGTGCGCGAGGCGATGGCGATGCTCGGCGACAAGGTCACCGCCAACCCCGAGCATGTGAAGGCCGCGGCCGAACACTGGCTGGGCCTAACCCCCGAACAGCGCGAGACCACCGCGATGTTCTCGTCGGGCCGCGTCGCGCGCGCAGAGCTCAACGTGCGCATCCAGGACGGCCTCGCCGCGGAGGGCACGTTGAAAGGGGACGGCGTCGTCACCCCGGTCCTCGACAAGGTCAACGTCACGCGCGAGGAACTCCGCTACGCGCATACCTATAAGCCCGGCCAGGTGATCGACCTGCGCCATGCCATGCGCGAGCTCGGCCTCAGCCCCGGCACCTATGACGTGCTCGGCGTCGACGCGAAGGGGCGCGTTCAGGTCCAGATCGGCAACCGGGTACGGACCTTCGATCCGCAGAAGATATCGCCGGTCGACAAGACCGACGCGATGCAGCTCGCCCAGCGCGAGCAGATCAAGCTGCATGAGGGCGACAAGATCCGCTGGACCCAGAACGACAAGGACCGCGGCCTCAACAACAACGATATCGCCCGCGTCGTCTCGGCCGACCCGTCGGGGATCAAGGTGGAGGCGAGCGACGGCACCCTCCACGAGCTGAAGGCGGGCGATCCGATGATGGAGCGGATCAGCCTCGCCTACGCGCTCAACATGCACGCGGCGCAGGGCATCACCACCGACACCGCGATCGCGGTGATGAGCCACAGGGAATCGAACCTCTCCAACCAGCGGCTGTTCAACGTCACCGTCACGCGCGTCCGCGACGACATCCAGCTGTTCACCGACGACCGCGAGAAGCTGACCGCCGCGATCGAGCGCAACGAGGGCAACAAGACCTCGGCGCTCGAGACCACCGGCGCGCTGTCGATCGACCCCGATCGCGGCGCTGCCGGCGCAGCCACGAAAGCCGGCGCGGGCGAGACGTTCAACCCTTCGCTGCCGCCCGACCTCGATCGCGGACCGGAGAAAGTCGGAGGCGAGCCGAGCGCAGATACAGCCCGCCCCTCGACCGGCGGCAAGATCGACATCCGTACCGATCCCTCGCTCGACCTCTCCCGGTTCAGCGTCCCGGTCGAGCCCAAAGGGCCTGAACTTCCCTACCCCGAAAAGGACATCGGACTGGAGCTATGAGCATGACCACATCACCACCGACCTGGGACCAGGTGATCGCCACCAAGCACTGGCACGCCTGCGACCTCGACACTCATACGCTCACGCAATGCAGCCAGCTCGCGCGGCGCGACGATGCGCTCGACTGGGGCGGCGAAACGCTTGCGATGGCCGCGATTTTCGGCCTGACCTACGTCTTACTCCTGCCGCTCACCCGCGCGCTGCGTGCCCTCCGGGTCCGGTCCGAGCCAGCACGATGAGCCTCGCCGACCGCGACTATATGCACGGGCCTCCCCGCATCGGTCGGACCTCGCGGCTCGACACGCCGCCCTGCGACGCGATCGAGGGAACGGCCGAGTATGGCCATCAGGCCCGCAGGAAGCCCGTGGAGCCACGGTCAACCGCACCACGCATGATCGTCCCGCTGACGCGCCGGTTGCGTCAGGCGGGACTCCTGGCGGCCGCGGTGGCGGCTTTCACCTTCGCCTGGGCGGTCGGATGCGGAATCGTCAGCGCGTCGCTTCACACCGATGGTGGAATTTTCGTTCCGCCCGCAACCCAAGGTACGCCCGGTGGACGGTAGTTTCCCTTTTCGCTTCCGGCGCCAACCCGAGCCGACGCACGCGACCCTCACGATCGCCGAAACCGCGGATCTGACGGAAGCGGCGCTTGAAGCGGTCCGCGCCGGTGACGGGGGCCGGCTCGCGGTATTCGGCGATGGCGACGCGATCGCCGAACTCGCCGACCAGGTCCGCGACCAGCTGATCGACCCCGCGCGCGGCAACTGGGACTTCTTCGCAGACCATCCGAGCGACTATGCACGCTCGTCCGCGATCGAAGCGTTCCTTCCCGACGATCCTGACGTTTGCTCGGGCTACACCTGCGCTTCGCGCTATGTGCTGCTCCGCGCGATCCAGCATGCCGGCGATGAACCTGGTGCGACCCTTTCGGCCGTCCGCGATCTGATACGGGATCTCCCGCCGGAAGCCGTCGCAGAGGCGGCGGGACACGATTCTGGAAACGGTCACGCCCTGCGTTGGGGAATGACCGTGCTGGCCGGCGTGCGACGAGCGACCCACGCTTTCGCCGACCACGACCGGCTGATGCCCAGGATCTCCATCGCGCGCTGGCTGGCAGGATCGGCGTCGACCATCCTGTTCGTACGACGCGAACCTGGACTGACTTCGAGCGAGGTTGTCGCCGTCGAGGCCTCGCTGCGCGATCACGCGATGCTGTCCAGAATGGACGTGTTTCCCCTGGCTCTCCCCTCGCAGTCGATGGAGGTGGTCGATGGGCATCGATGATCGCGACTATATGCGCGATCGCTACCGCAAGCGGCAGGGGCTCGATCCCGGTGCGACGCAATGGAACGATCGCAAGGCACGGGTCGAGCTGAACCGCTTCGGGTTCAGGAAATCGGTGCCGCTGGGGAGCGCGAGCTGGATATCTGGCGGATCGAAAGGGTCGTGGTTCGAAGCCAGGAACAGGGGCCACGATTATCAGCGCGGTCGATGGCGGCCCCGCCCGCGCTTCACGCCGGCCCCTTACTGGCAGGCGCTGGGCGTCGGTGTTGCCATCGCACTGGTCCTTGCGGCCTGGGCCGGGCAGGGCCAGATCAAGCGCGCAACCTCCAGCCTGTTCGCGTCAATCGTGGGGACGAACACCGGTTTTCCGGAATCGGGAACGGTCGCCGTCTCCTCCAGCGTCGACCTGCGAACCGTCAGAAGCCACCTGACCATTCAGGGTGCGGCAGACAATAGCATCGTCCAGCTGCTCGATCCGGCGACGGCGAAGAACCGGCTGTCGGTCTATGTCCGCGCCTTCGAGCGTGTCACCGTGCCAGCCCCGCTCGGCCAATATCGCGTCCGCTTCATCCACGGCCGCGAATGGGCAGATTCTCGGACCTTCTTCGGCAAGGGCACGCTGCACGACGAGGTTGCCGGCGTGATGCTGTTCACGCGACGGGTCGGGCACACGCTCGATCTTCGTCTGGGGGCCGACAGCAATCTCGTGGTCCGGCGCATCGCCGCCAAACCGGCCTCGATCCAGTGACACTGTCCTTCATCCACGCGCGGGGATTTCGCATCGCACCGCCAGGACCGGCCCCCGCGCGCCGGCACGGCGATCAACCGGGACAGGAGACATGAGCAACTGGGATTTCGAGGAAATGGGCGAGTTCGGCTCGGATGCCGACGCAGACCGCTGGGCGAAGCGCAACAACATCGCCCCGCAGGATGTCCGCATTCGCCGCAAGGGGGACGGGGTTGAGCTGGAGGTCCGGCGCTCGGCGCTGGGCGACAGCAGCGCCCGCCACGATGACCGTCGCGACGGCCGACGCAACGGTTTCTTCTGAAAACGGCCAGGGAAGGAGTACACACGATGAAACTGAAGATGATCGCCGCGCTGGGGCTTGCCGCCCTCTCCGTGGCCTTGCCGTCGGCCGCCAGCGCGCAGTCGTCGGCGCCGGTCCTGCTCGCGATGGCGAGCTTCGCCGGAAGTCATGCCGGCACCG
>NZ_LSIS01000288.1:0-9745 GCF_001556365.1 Blastomonas sp. CCH1-A6
GCTGCGGAGCAGCCACGCCCGCCTGGCATCGCCCCTTTGCGCTACGAGGAGGATTGGCGCCCCCTTTGCCGGAGCCTGCCGCAGTCTTCGGAAGCCGAATACAAGTGCCTCGGCGATCCTGACGGGCTGATGCTGAGCCTGGGGGGCGAACTGAGGCTCCGCACCGAACTGTCCAACGGTGCTTTGACCCGACCCGAACCGGATCGGCAGGCGCTGCTGGTTCGGCAGCTTGTCCATGCCGACATTCGCCTTGACTCTTCGCTGCGTGTCTTTTTGCAGGGAGGCACGCTGCAGGCCATCGGTGAGCCCAAGCCCTTTCCTGCGATCCAGCAAAATGATGGCGATCTAAGCCAGCTGTTTCTCGATTATCAGGTCCGGTCGAAATCGCAGGCCGCGATGGTTCGGCTGGGTCGACAGGAAATGGCTTTCGGGTCGCAGCGCCTGATCGCGCTGCGCGATGGCCCGAACCAGCGACTGGCCTTTGATGGCGTCCGTATGCGGCTGGCCGCAGGGCAGGGAAGTGTCGATGCTTTTGTCACGTGGCCGGTGCAGGCACGGCCAGGACTGCTGGACGACACGAGTGGAGCCGAGGACCGGTTGGCGGGTGTCTATGTGACGCAGCAGATCGCGGGGCCCTTGAAGGCCGACCTTTATCTTCTCGAACGCAGGCAGAATGCCAACAGCCCTCTTGCCCCCCGGCCAGGAGGCTTCCGCCAATCCCTCGGGGCGCGGCTGTTCGGACGTCGATCGGGTTTCGACTGGGACGTCGAGGCGGTGATCCAGCGCGGCTTTGCAGGCGGTCAGCGCATTCGTGCGTGGACGCTGGCAAGCGATGTCGGCTTCACCTTTGGCGCTACTGCCCTGGAACCGAGGATCAGCCTGAAGGTCGATCTGGCCAGCGGCGATCGCCGTCCCGGCGACGGCATCAGTGGTACCTTTGACCCACTCTACCCGAAGCTGCCCTATTTCTCCGAAGCCAATCTAGTGGTTCCGGCCAATCTGGTCGACATCAATCCGGGCATATCGCTGCGGCCGCAGCCATCGTTGCTGCTGTCTGCCAACTGGGATTTCCTGTGGCGCCATCGGCTCGCCGACGCGATCTACACCGCCCCCCTTGCGGTTGTTCAGGGATCTTCAGGGCAGGGAAGCCGCTATATCGGCGATCAGAAGGTGCTGACCGCCGACTGGTCCGTGAATCGGCATCTGCGGCTATATGGCCAGGCCGTCAGCTTCAGGCCCGGGCAAACACTGCGACAGCTGGGTGGCCGATCCATCGAGTTTCTAGTTGTGTCCGCATCCCTTCGCTTTTGAATGGGCTGCCCCACTTTATCGGGTGTCCTGCCGCAAAACTGCCTCCAAGCTCGTCCATGTCATGGACGGATATCGTTCATTGTCGAGCGGCGTGGCGAGAAGCCCTTCGCCGGCAAGCAGGTTCCTGAGATACTGCATCCCCTGCCAGGCAGGATAGAGATCGTCGGGCGTGCCTGGCGCAAACAGCCTGGCCAGCCGAATGGTAAGGCCTAGGGTTCCCAAAGTTCCGACGGGAAGTATGCCGTAAGATCGGCCGCGCACCCGGCTGGTCGCCGCAGCGATGTCGCGCACGGTGACACGCGCTCCGGAAATCCGCAGCCAGCGGGGCGTATCGGGGTCCATCGCCGCATGTGCCGTGAACCGGGCCGTGTCGGCAATGGTCGTGAAGTCCATTGGCTGGTCGGCACTGCCCCAATAGATTACGCGGCGAATGCTGTGCTGGACGATCGGGATCGTGCCTGTCAGCATGTCCATGAAGGCGCCGTTCAGCACGGATGTCAGACGCAGACCGGAACTTTCCGCGCGCTGCAGGAAGGCGCTGCGAAGATTAAGATTTCGGTTGCTGCCCTGTGGCACCTGCCGGAAGTCGATGGCATAATCCGATGGAATGAAGCGGGGTACGCCCGCCTTCACCGCCGCATCGAGCAAGCGACCCTGCGCGCCGAGAATGACCGGTTCCAGGCCGCTGAGCGCGGATACCACGCAATGAACCCCTTTCAGCGCGCGCGCGATCGAATCTACGTCATCGAAGTCGGCGTATCTCACTTGCGAGGCCATGCCCTCGAGATGCCTTGCCGAAGATTCTGTGCGCACCAGGGCAGCAACCGGTGCGCCGAGGCCAGCAAGTTCCCGAACGATACGCCCACCCAAATCCCCGGTCGCTCCGGCAACTATTATCATGAATGCAACTCCCTCAGATATTGATCAGGCATGGCCGCTCTGCTTGTAAAGGCATCGCGAAATCGATGGCCGGTGCCAGCTACGCACGAGCGCGCCTGCTGGCTTCATTTGGCGCACAGTCCTCTGCGATAAGGCTGCAGCGAGCCCATCAGGCCCGTCCTGTATCGCACCAGTGCGCGATAGGCGTCTTCCTCGCTGGCCATGCAGAGCGGACCAACCCAATGGACTGGTTCCCTGATCGGCGTACCGCAAAAGAGCACCAGCCGAGCGCCATTGCCCGTTGCTGCCAGATAGAGCGAGCCATCACCATTGGGCAGCACAACTTCGCCCGCATCGGCCGTTGCTGTGGCGGCCATGAGCTCACCCTGATGCACGACAGCCAGATTGGCCGGCTGATCATGGCTATACCAGTCGAACCGGGCAAAGGGGGCAAGCCATATGTCCAGCAAGGTTACCGGGCTGGTGGTTGCGATGGGGCTGATCCGGTCCCGAAAGCCACCTGCCAGCACTCGGATCCAGCTGCCATCGGAACCGCAAATGATCGGGATGTCACCGGGTTCCAGATGATGCACCACAGGCTTGTCGTGTTTGCGCTGCATGGGGTGGTTCAGAAAGATCTGAAGTCCCTCGACTGGCTGGTCGGTTGCGGGGATTTCCTCATGGAGAATGCCTGACCCTGCGGAAGTCCAGTGCAATCCACCGGGCGTGATCTTGTGTCTGCCGCCAGCGCTGTCCCGGTTGCGCATAACGCCAGCAGATTCCGGCATCACATAGGTGATCGCGGAAAAGCCGGCGTGGGGATGGGGCGGGAAAGTCGGCCGACTCATCCAGAACCGGTCGATGGCCAGCCAGGGATCGATTGACGTGCCCAGAACGGCTCCGTCGAGATGCTGCACCCTGAAGCCCGGCCCGCGACTGGTGAACAATGGGCGCACGACGCGAGAAATCGGCTCAGGCTTGTCATCGCTGGAACTGGCACTGCCCCGGGCCCAGGCACCGGGATAGTCGAGACTATCCCGCATGGCTGACCGGAGGAAGTACGGACGTGAAAAGCAGTTCGATCAGTTGGGACCCTTCCGTCGATGACCAATCCTGTGCCAGTTCGGCAATCATTGTGTTGGTCGCCGTCAGCACCACGCCGGCATCCTGCATGCGTCGCCGCGACATGTCCTCGCTCAGCTCGAACGGAGAACCCGATGCATCCATCACGGCCTGCACGCGATAACCTTGTTCGACCGCGCTGATGGACGGGAAGACGAGGCAGACATCGGTGGTGATACCGGCCATGATCAGGTCCTTGCGTCCTGTTGCCTCAACCGCAGCCACGAATTGTGCATCCGTCCAAGCGTTGACAATGCCTGCGCGCCTGACACGTGCTTCGAAAGCATCCGGCAGGATTTCGGCCAGCTCTGGCATCAGCGGACCCTGGATACGTTCTTCCTGACTTGAGGTCAGAATGACCGGCATTTGCAGGATCTTTGCGGCGCGGGCGAGCGCAAGCGTCATCGTCCGAACCTGCTCCAGCGGCAAGTTCTTCACCAGCTGCATCGTGCCGACCTGGTGATCGATCAGCAGGAGGGCGGAACTATTCGGGCGGAAGGGGTGTGTCATGATCGTCTTTCCTGGCTTGGAAACAGCTCAGTTTGTGATGCCGGAAATCCTCTGTTCCCGCGTTGCCGATCCTGCCGGTAACGCTTCGATCTTGCGCCCAAATCTTGCGTCGAGGTTCTGTTGCACCTTTGCCACCGCAAGGCGTCGATGCTCACTGGGACGGGTGCTTGCTGCGTGCGTCGATTTCGACCACCTGCGGCGCTTGCTCCCATCCGCCACCCAGCGCGCGAAAGACCCCGACAGATGCCTCGGCCTTGGCCGCTTTCGCCAGCGCCAGCGCCTGTCTGGCCTGCAGAAGATCTGCTTCCGCTCCCAGCAGCTGGAGCGCATTGTCCTTGCCGCTGCTGAACCGAATGCGGGTGAGGTACGCGGACTGCGCTGCGGCTCTCTCTGCCTCGGCCAGCGTCAGGCTCCGCTCGGTCGTTGCCTTCAGCCGCGCGAGGGCCTGTTCTGTTTCCTGGAGCGCAGTGAGGACCGCACCATCGAATGCGGCAAGGCGAGCATCTGCCTGCGCCGATGCTGCCGTCACCCGTGCACGGGCAGCGCCGTCGACCGGAATCGACCATGATATCAGGGGGCCAAGCGAAAAGCCGATATTGGCAGAACGTCCAAGATCATTGGGATCGATTCCGCTTGTGGCCAGGGACCCCGCTAGGCGGATCGAGGGGTAGAGGGCTGCGGTTGCAACACCGATCCGGGCGGTATCTGATGCTAGACGTGCTTCGGCAGCCCGCACATCTGGGCGTCGCGCGATCAGGCCGGCGCCATCGCCCACCGGGATCGCCGATCTTGGCTCCGGCGGAACCTCGCATTTCCCGACCTCGGCTAGATCCTCGCCTGGTTCTCCCCCGATCAGAGTCCGCAGTGCATGGATTGCTGCTCGGTTCTCGGCATCCAGCGCCGGAAGCGCAGCTTCAGCCTGGGCCAAAAGTCCTTCTGCGGCATGGATATCGCGGGCCGCTACTCGGCCCAGGGTGTGAAGCCGCCGCACCAGCGCGAGTGTCCTTTCCTGATTGGACACGGCGTCGCGCGCGACATTGAGCTGCAGGCGATTGGAGCAGGCCAGGGCATAGTTTCGGGCAACCTCTGCCGCTACGCTGACCCGAACAGAGTCCAGTTCCGCCGCTGCCGCCAGCGCATCGGCCCTTGAAGCCTCGACGGATCGACGGACGCCGCCGAAAAGGTCCAGTTCATAGGCGGCGTCCGATGCAAGCTCGTAAAGCTCGAATTCCGGCGGTTGTGCCGGTGCAAAGCCCAGTCCGGCATTGGCCCCGGTGCCTACCCGGTTGGTGTTTGCAGCGCCACGGGCCGTCAGGGCCGGAAACTGCCCAGCTCGCGCTTCGCGGACCAGCGCACGGGCGCGCCGCAAATTGGCACTGGCTTGGCGAACATCGGTATTGTGCTGCAGCGCCCGCACAATCAGCCCATCGAGAACGGGGTCCTCGAACAGTCGCCACCATTGATCGGGCAGAGAGGCTTTGGCAAACTCGGGAGTGCCCGCCTCGCCAAATTCCTGCTTTGCGGCCTGCGGGACGAGAGGGCGGCTGAAGTCGGGGCCGACGACGCAGGCCGATAGGCTTGCGGACAGGAGCACAGCGAGCGCAAGACGTCCGGACTGCATCATCCTTCTCCGGCAGGGGTGGCGGTTCCCGTCCTCGTCTCGGAAGGAGGTGCTGTTCGCGATCCGCGCAGGGTCGCAAGCCGTTGTTCGAGCATCCTTACCAGCACATAGAAGGAGGGCGTGAACATCAGTCCGAACACGGTGACGCCGATCATGCCGAAGAACACCGCAATGCCAAGAGCCTGGCGCATTTCGGCGTCTGGTCCGGTGGAAATGACCAATGGAAGCACGCCCAGGATGAAGGCCATCGATGTCATGAGGATCGGGCGTAACCGCTGTGCTGCCGCGTGTTGCGCGGCCGCTTTCGGTGCCATGCCATTTTCCTCGTTCAGCTTCGCAAATTCGACGATCAGAATGGCATTTTTCGCCGCCAGGCCGATCAGCACCACCAGACCGATCTGGGTCAGGATGTTGTTGTCCCGGCCCATGATGTTCACGCCGACAATGGCGGCCAGCAGACACATCGGCACGATCAGGATCACGGCCAGGGGCAGCGCCAGGCTTTCATACTGCGCGGCAAGCAACAGGAACACGAACAGGACACCCAGCGCAAAAATCAGCGATCCGGTATTGCTGGCGGCGCGTTGCTGATAGGCCAGTTCTGTCCATTCGTAATCGAAACCCTGAGGCAGGATTCTGGCCGCAAGCCTTTCCATGGTGTCGAGCGACTGGCCTGTCGAGTATCCTGGCATCGTGTCACCCTGCAATTCTGCGGCACGATAGAGATTGTATCGGACTACGCGATAGGCGCCGGAGTCGTCGCGCAGGTTCATCACGGCATCGAGCGGGACCATGTCCCCGGTCGCTGATCGGGTCCGCAACCGGCCTATGTCGGAAAGGTCGTCACGATAGGGGGCATCGGCCTGGGCCGTGACCCTGAAGGTTCGGCCCAGATAGTTGAAATCGTTGATGTAGCGTGAACCAAGATAGGTGCCCAGAGTAGAGAAGATATTCTCAACTGGCACCCCCAGTTGCTCTGCCCTGGCGCGGTCAATATCGGCGAGCAGCTGCGGTGTCCGCGTGTTGAATGTCGTGAATGCCCCCATGATGCCTTCGGCCTGATTGGCCGCGCCCATCATCGCGAAGGCTGCACCCTCCAGAGCCTTTAGACCGGCGCCGCCCCTATCCTCGATAACCATCTTGAACCCGCCGCCGGTGCCCAATCCGGACACGGGAGGCGGTGGAATGATCAGCAGGTTCGCAGCGGTAATGCCAACCAGTGCACCGCGCAGTTCATTGGCAACAATGTCGGCATGGGGCCGCGTGCCCGCCTCCTTCAGGGTGATGAAGATTGCAGCCGCATTGGGCGCGTTCGTGAAGGTCGCTCCGTCAAACCCGGCAAAGGCTACGGTGTTGCTGACCGACGGATTGCGAAGAGCAATGGCCTGAGCCTGTTCGACCACGCTGGTCGTGCGTTGCAGCGATGCGCCCGGCGGCATCTGGACCACGCCGATGACATAGCCCTGGTCCTGGGCAGGAATGAAGCCGGATGGCGTTTCGGCAAAGCGCCAGCCCGTGGCAAGCAGCAGGCACAGATAGGCTATCCCCATGAAGGTCAGGCTGCGCAGCGTTCTGGCTGTCAGTCTGCCGTAGCGATCCGACAGACGCGCGAAGCCTGTGTTGAACCCTTTGGCGAATTGAGCGGGCCAGCCGCGCCAGCCGGCGGCCGGCGGGGCATGGCCATGCTCGCGTGATCGCAACAGCAGCGCTGCAAGTGCAGGTGACAGGGTCAGCGATACAAAGGCCGAGACAGCCGTCGCGCTGGCAATCGTCATTGCGAACTGCTGATAGAACTGGCCGGAAATGCCAGGGATGAAGGCTGTGGGGATGAACACGCCGCAGAGGACGAGTGCAATGGCGACGAGTGCACCCGATACTTCGTCCATTGTCGCATGGGCGGCTGCTAGCGGCGAGAGATGCTTTTCTTCCATCAGCCGTTCGACATTCTCGACGACGACAATCGCGTCATCGACCACAATGCCGATTGCCAGGACAAGCCCGAACAGCGACAGGCTGTTGAGGGAAAGGCCCAGCCCCGCCAGTGCGGCAAGCGCCCCTGCAAGTGCGATAGGGATGGCGACGATGGGGATGATCGCCGCGCGCCAGCTTTGCAGAAAAAGCAGTACCACCAGCGCCACCAGGACGATGGCCTCGATCAGCGTGTCCTCTACGGCGGCGATCGACGCTTCGACATAGCTGGTCGGATTATAGGGAATGGAATAGTCCATCCCCGGAGGAAAATCGCCGGCCGCCCTTGCGAGTTCGGTCTTGACAGCCTCGGCCACACTCAGCGCATTCGACCCCGGAAGCTGCGAAATGGCCAGCGCCACGGTCGGCCTCCCATTTGAAAACGCATTGATGCTGTAGTCCTGCGCGCCCAGCTCGACCCTTGCGATGTCGCTCAGCCGGGTCAGTGCTAAACCTTCGCGCTTCACGATGATGTTGCCGAACTCTTCCGGTGTCGAAAGCCGGCCCTGCGTCTGGATGCCCAGCTGGAATGCCGTGCCTGCGCTGTTGAAAGGCGCCTGGCCGATCGACCCTGCAGAAACCTGGGCATTTTGGGCTCGAATAGCGGCAACGACCTCATCGACGGTCAGGCTCCGGCTGGCGGCCAGCTCGGGATCGATCCAGACGCGCATGTTATAGTCCCGGCCGCCGATCAGCCGTGCCGAGCCTACGCCTTCGATGCGCGAAATCCGGTCGATCAACTGCAGTGTGGCATAGTTGGAGATGTAAGGCTGCGGCAATGAACCATCAGGGGAGAAGAAATTGGCAACAAGTAGCAGGTCGGGAGAGTTCTTGCGCACGGTCACACCGATCTGGCGCACTTCTTCTGGCAGGCGCGGCTCGGCGGAACTGACCCGGTTCTGAACCAGAACCTGGGCCTGATCGACATCGGTCCCCTGCTGGAAGGTGATGGTGATCGCCAGGTTGCCGTCCCCCGTCGAGGAGGAGGAGATATAAAGCATGTCCTCTACGCCGTTTATTGCCTCCTCAAGCGGTGCTGCGACAACATCGGCAATTGTTTCGGCAGAGGCGCCCGGGAAGCTGGCCGACACGACAACAGTGGGGGGCGCGATCTGGGGATACTGGGCTACCGGCAGGGTAGGATAGGCAATGACGCCGAAAATGGTGATGAAGATCGAGAGGACCGCAGCGAATATGGGGCGGTCTATGCAGAAATGGGCCAGCCGCATCGTTCAGCGCGCCGTTGCTTGCGCTGGCGCAGGCGCCGCGAGGGGCTGGGCAATCGGCGCGTCGTTCTTCGCGCGAGGACGAATCCTGCCTTGTCTGGGGCTGATGAGTGTGCCGGGCTGCAGCCGCGCCAGTCCGTCAATCACCAGTTTCTCTGTCGGCGCCAGCCCCTCGCGAATGACGCGCAGGCCTTCGACCATGGGGCCGGTCACGACAGGGCGCGGCACGACTTCGTTCTTGCCATTGAGAACATAGACGAGCTTTCTTGTCTGATCGGTCAATATGGCTTCGTCAGGCACCAGCATTGCCTTGTAGCTGCCAGAACCAAGAAGCCTCGCCCGACCGAACATGCCGGGCACCAGGAATCCGTCCGGATTGGCGACCACGGCATAAGCCTGGATCGTGCCGGTATTGGGGTTGATGCCGTTGTCGATGAACCGCATGCTGCCGCGCCAGCCATAGCGGTTTTCATCGGCCAGCTGGATTTCCACGGGATTGGGCGCGAAGCGCGAGCTCCGCCGCTGGCCCTGTGCGTCCTGGCGCATGTACTTGAGGTAAAACGCTTCCGCGCCGTCAAAGCTGAAGCGGATGGGGTCAAGCCGAACAATGCGGGTCAACTCGGTCTGACCGGCTGTCACGAAATCACCGACATCGACCCTGCGGCTGGAGACAAGCCCCGAAATCGGGGCCCGAACCTCCGTGAATGACAGATCCAGGCTTGCCGTTCGCTGGCGTGCCTGAGCTGCGGCCAGCCCCGCCCGGGCGGTCCGCAGAGCGGCAGTGATCGTGTCACTCTCTTCACGGCTGATCGCATCGCTGTCGACCAGTGCAGTTGCCCTGTTTGCCTGCAGCGTTGCATTGACAAGCGTTGCGCGGGCACTCGCGACACTCGCTTCGGCCTCCGACAGGGCTGCGCGAAACGGGCGCTGATCCACAACGAACAGGAGGTCGCCCCGGTTCACACGGCGGCCGTCCTGAAATGCGATGCGGGTGATCGGGCCGGAAACCCGGGGAATGAGTTGCACATCCTCTTCGGCCACGAACCGACCGATATACTCGTCCCAGTCAACGACGACGCGCTGGAGGGCCGTGGCCACGGTTGCAGAT
>NZ_LSIS01000289.1:0-36515 GCF_001556365.1 Blastomonas sp. CCH1-A6
GGTGGTGGATGCTCATGGTCTTTCCTTCCGTGGGCTTGGGTTTCCGCGCAGCGGAGCGCCGCGCTGAAACCCTGCCCGTCGGCGAGACCGGGGGTGCAACCGGAGTGGGCGGCTTCGCGGGGAACCGGCTGCACGGAACGCGAAGCGTGGAGGAAGCTGGGCGGAAGCCGCTCCGAAGGGCGCTGGGGGCAGAGCCCCAAGCAACCGCGCCGCCCCGGCGACGCATGACGGGCCTGCGGCTCGCGGCGTTCGGGGGCGCGAGCGCGCAACGTCGCGCCGAGGAATGAACGGCGGCAGCCGTCGACTGCGAGGTTCTCAGCGCCATCCGCCGGAAGCCGGCCGGGCTATACGATCACGCATGGCCCCCGGTCGCTTTTTCGGAGGCTGGAGAAGGTGCGCCCCGCCGTGTGGCGGGGCGCCGGTGGGATCAGTCGGACACCAGCTCGTAGTCGCCAGTGGTCTCGTTCTCGAACAGCCGGAGATAGACCGGCGTGCCGCCGGGAAGGGTCAGCTTGAACGAGACGTAATCGCGCTGCTCCTTGCTGGTCTTCTTCCAGGCGGCGCCGAACTCGATGCGCTCGTCGTCGGCCGCCACGATGCGGAAGTCGGGAGCCTTGTCATTGTCCTTGCCGTCGATCGGGCGAAGCTCGACCTGCTCGCGCGTGCCGAAGAAGCGGATTTCGCCGGTGTAGCCGCGATTGGTGGTGGTGAAGATGCCGCGGATCATATCGTCAGTCCTTTCTTGCCTCGGGACCACGCCATTGCGGCCTCGATGGCTGTCGACCGGACGGGGGACGACTGACCTGCACCCGAAGGGCGGAACGAAGTGGCTGGCGGTGGCGGACGGCTTTTTTGCTTCGCGATGCAAAGCCGGCAGGGCCGGCGGCGGAAAAAAGCCGTGCGACGCCGTTGCGGGGAGGCAGGCGGACCTCGGCCAGACAAGCCTTTTCAGAGGCCGTGTGGCGGCGTGCCGAGAGCAGATGCGGGGAAGACGACGTTGCGGCATCCCTGACGCCACCTCATGTCGCGCCAAGGCGAACCGATCACATCAGAGAAGCGTGCTTTGGAGAATGAGCAGGACGACGCAGTAATAAATGACGATCCCGGTGACATCGACCAGCGTGGCGACGAACGGCGCGGTCGCGCTCGCCGGATCGAAGCCCAAGCGCGTCTGGAGCATCCGATCAGCCACCGTCGGACTGGCCCATTCGGCCAGCGCTATTCGATGAAGGCGGCGAGGTTGCGCAGCGTCGATGCCATTCCGGCCTGGTGGTCGTCGGCGCTGATACCCGGCGGCACGTTCGCGCAGAGGATGGTGACGCGGGTGCCATCGGCAACGGGCGTCAGCGTCGTCGTCACCCGCATCGTTCCGGCGAAGGCAGGATCGTCGGAAGCGAACACCACATCTTCCACGATGCGCTCGTAGGGGAGCAGCTCGACGAACTGGCCGGCGAAGCGGTCCTCCCGTTCGGAGGACTTTCCGACCACGCCGGGCGCGGGATCGTCATAGATGAAGGCCATGCGATAGCCGCCGCCAGCGCGTGCGTCGAACGACTCGATGCGCGCGTGCATCCCCTTTGGCGGCCGCCAGGACGCCACCGATTCGGCGTCGGTCATGGCCCGGAAGATGTCGCGCGGCGGAGCCAGGATCGTGCGTGAGGCCGTGTCGATTCGCGCGCTGTCCGATGCTATCGCCATGCCGGATGATTAGCGGGAAGCGGGGCCAGCCGCCAACGCATCGCGAGCCGGGCCACGCCCGGCGAGCGCATTTTTCCTGAACGCCAGAGCGGCCGCGCCCGGACAAGAGCGCGGCCGCGAATTATCCGGCCTTCACGAAGGGAAAGGCCGGAACCGCTCGCGCGGTCCCGGCCCGTCACCTATTCGGCCGCAACCGCATAATGCGGCTGACCCTCGTCCTCCGGTTCCGGCGCGATGGCGTCCGCCTCGATCCCGGTCGGCTGCGCCACGGCGTCCGCGCCGTCCTGCGCTTCGGTGTCGGGGGCCTCCGCTTCGGACGGCTGCGCGTCCGCTGCGAAATCCTCCGCCTCCACCGCCTCGGGTTCACCCTCCGGCGCGCGCAACAGGACGGGAAGCCAGCCCGTCCCGGCGACAAGCTGCTCCGCCGCGTCGGCCATGTCCGCCTTCTTCATCGGCAGGATGCGCTCGGCTGCCTCGACCGAAACGGCCTCGCTGACGGCCTGCCCGATATGGGCCTTGGTGACGCGCCCGAAATAGCTGCGGGCGGTCGCGGTCCACGTCGCGGTCATGTCGAGGTCAACGGCCTTGGCCAGTCCGTCCGCCGCCTCGATGCGGGCGGTGGAACGCTCCCAAGGCACCTTCACCGCATTGACGGTGAGCGACACGCAATGCGCCAGAAGCTCGGTGCGGCTGTCGCCGTCCAGCGCCGCGAGAAACGGCCACAGGTCCGCCGTATCGTCGGGAAGCTGCGCGCCCCATTGATCGTGCCGCGCCGCGAGCGCTTCGCCCGCGCCGCTGTCCGCGATGCCCTCGGCATGGCTGGCGATGTCTTCGCTCTTGGCGGTGATGGCGAGGCAGGACTTGCCGAACCCATGATAGAACAGGTCCAGCACCAGCGCGTGGGTGAGGGCCACCATCGCCATGTCGGGCTGCGCGCCCAACGCGAGACGGAGGCCGAGCGTCCGGTGGGCCGTGAGGTCACGAACGAGGCTGTCCGAAATGGGCTTGCCCGCGTCGGCCTCGTCCACCTCTTCTTCCTCGTCGGCGTCCTCGTCGTCCTCCACGGCTTCGCCGTCCTCCGCGATGTCATCGCCCTCGTCCTCGGTGGCAACCTCGGGCTGCGGCTCGTCCTCGGCGCGGACATAGCCGCGCTCGATCTTCACCTCGCCATTGGAGCCGAGGGAGACGAACACGCCGCCACGCTCGATGATGGCGGGATCGTAGGCCGAGCGCTTGGCGCTGATCGCGTCGATCTCGTTGCTCAACGCCTGCGCCTTCACCGCCACGTCCTCGGGCATGTCCTCGTAGGAGTCATAGCCTTCGATCAGGGCGTCGTGTGCCGCCGCCGCCTCGGACAGCCGCGCCTCGTCCTCGTCGGACAGGCCAACAGGTTGCGGATAGTAGCGCCGCATCCCATGACCGTGCGGATAGTCGATACTCGCCTCGGCCCATTTCCAGCCCTCGGCCAATATCTCCCCGGCGATCTCGCGCAACCGCTCCACGGCAAGCGTGTCGAGCAAGCCCGCATCCTCGAAGAAACCGCCGTCATCCTCGGTGAACAGGTCGCGAATGACATTGCCCCCGGCCTCGGCGTAGGCATCGGCGCCGATGAACACGGCCCGCCGGTCGCTCGCGGGCACGTTGCTCGCGGTGAGGTCGCGCCGGATGATCCACGGCTCCTTGTTCCACGACAGGTTATCGAAAACCTGCTCCTGACGGGCATGGTCGTCGGTGATGACGAACGCCGCCAACTGGTCGAGCGTCAACCCGTCCTGCCGATAGACGTCCATCAGCTTCGGGCTGACCGCGCCGAGCCGCAGCCGCCGCTTGACGATCTCGGGCGACACGCCGAACCGCGCGCCGATTTCCTCCGCGCCCCATCCCTTGTCGCGGGAAAGCTCGTGGAAGCGCTCGAACTGATCGGCCGGATGAAGCTGCTCCCGATTGTAGTTCTCATCCAAGCTCACCTCGGCCGGATCGTTCTCGGTGTCGAGCCAGCAGCGGACAAGGTGGTTCTTCCTGATCTCCTTGCGCTTGGCGCGCAGCAGATAGGCGAGCCTGCGCCCTTCGCCAGCGGTGACGAGATAGCAGCCGGTCGGCTTGCCGTTCTTCACCTCCGGCTCGACGACGAGGTTCTGATAAAGCCCCTTGGCCGCGACGGACGCGGCGAGCGCTGCAATGAACTCGTCGGTATGCGGCACCTTGCGGACGTTCTTCGGGGACTTCTTGAGCTTGTTCAGGGGGACGAACACGGTCTGACCGTCTTGCGCGCTCTGCTCGGTCGCCACGGTTTCGATGGTATTGGTCATTTCCTTACTCCTTGGGCTTAGGTTTCCGCGCAGCGGAAGCGCCGCGCTGAAACCCTGCCCGTCGGCGAGACCGGGGGTGCAAACGGAGGGACGGCTTCGCGGGGAACCGGCTGCACGGAGCGAAGCGGAGGAAGCTGGGCGGAAGACGTTCCGAAGTGCGCCAGGGGCGGAGTCCCAAGCTCCGCGCCGCTCGCGGCGCCACAAACGACGCACCCTTGCGGCGGACGGCCGGCGCGGCGGCGTGCGCGCGGGCCTGGGGGCCAGCCGTCGCCGCGCCCTCCGGCCAGAGCAAGTGTGCAAACGCGGGCAGATAAAAACGCGCGACCCCTGCGCGGCTTCAGCCGCCAGTGTGCGCTCCCTAGATCCCCGCGTGCTATCTGGGGCGTTGCGGGGTGTCCCCGCTCGAAGGGGTCCGGCGAGACCTGTCAGGGACTCGACGGTAGGGGAAGGCTTTCCCCCTCAAACCGTTTGGGATGAAGACGGAAACAGCACGATCCGCACGCTGGAAGCGCGTTGCGAAGGCTTCAGGCTGTGGCTAGAAATAAAGTGCCCCGGCGGTATGCAAAGCAGGGACCACCGGGGGATACGGGCTCCATGTAGTCGATCCTGGCGGAAAAATCGAGGAGCACGCGGCCCGCGTCATGGGATTGCAGCCGATTGGCCGCGACGGACCCCGTCAAGCGACGCCATACCTATTCTTGCCGTTGCATCGGTGCTTCCGGGAGAAAGATTGCAGCGCTAGGCATATGTGATGAGCAGCGCCTACTTAAACGCGATTCTGGCTAGGGAGGCCGTTGATACCAGCGCGTTCTCACCTGTTCGGCAGGTCCAGACAATAATCGCGCCTGTGCTTCAGCAATGGGCAAACCGTTTCTTACTGTCGATTTCTCCGAGCGGCTCGTTTGCCAAAGGCACGGCCAACCGAAGCGGCACTGACATCGACCTTTTCATTTCGCTGCACGAAGACACGCCCGAGACTTTGAAGGATATTTACGGCTCGCTCTTCAACGCCATTGCAGGCGCCGGCTATGTGCCAAAGCGGCAGAATGCGTCGATCAACGCGACGATCGGCGGCTTCGATGTCGATCTCGTCCCCGGCAAGCGGCAGTCCGCCTGGACGACGGATCACAGCCTCTACCGGCGCACGGCCGATACCTGGACGAAGACAAATGTGACGACACATATCAACACCGTCGTCATGGCGGGCCATCAGCGCGAGTCGCGGCTCCTGAAACTGTGGCGCAACCAGAAGCGGCTCGAATTCCCATCTTTCTATCTTGAGCTGACCGTGATCGCAGCCTTGAGCGGGAGGACATCGCCTGACTTGGCGGAGAATGTCGTGACGGTGCTGGAGTATCTCAGGGACAAGTTCACTGCAGCACGGGTGATCGATCCCGCCAATGGAAACAATGTCATATCGGATGATCTCACCGGCACGGAGAAGCAAGCGGTGCGGCGGTTGGCGGAAGCTGCGCTGGGCGGCAATTGGAGCGGCTTCGTGCAATGACCGAATGGTCCCTCAAAACTTTGCTGCAAAGCCTGCACGACGAGATCGAAGCGAAGCTGGGCATCGCGCGCGGCAGCTTCGGTCACGGCGGAACGAAGGGTGACGCCAGCGAAGCTGTGTGGCTGGAGCTATTGCAGGGCTATTTGCCCGAACGGTATCGCGCTGCCGGCGCACATGTGGTCGACAGCAAGGGCGCCTTCAGCCACCAGATCGATATCGTCATCTTCGATCGCCAATATTCGCCCTTTATCTTCAATTTCAAAGATCAGTTCATCGTACCGGCAGAGAGCGTCTATGCTGTGTTCGAGACCAAGCAGGCGATCAATGCGCAGCATGTCGCCTATGCGGCGGACAAGGTGGCCAGCGTTCGCGCACTCCATCGGACGAGCCTGCCGATACCGCACGCGGGCGGCATCTACGATCCGCGACCATTGCCGGCCATTATCGGCGGACTGCTCACGTTCGAGAGCGAATGGAATCCACCGCTCGGCCAGCCGCTGACCGATGCGCTCGCAGCGCTCGATGGGCAGCACCGCCTCGATATCGGATGCGTCGCAGCGCACGGAGTGTTCGGCTGCGACACGGACGGTTGCTCGCAGGCGCAGGTCGGCGTGCGAGCGGCGACGCGGTTCCTGCTCGACCTCATCTCCCGCCTTCAGGCGAGCGCGACCGTCCCGATGATCGACGTGGGCGCTTATGCCGCTTGGCTCGACTGACCGCTAAGCCGCCGGGATCGGGACCGCGATCTGATTGGCGATGGCGGTATAGAGGTCGATGTCGGCCTCGGGCGCGCGGATCGACACACACAATGCGTAGCGGGCGGAACGATCCCAGCGCTGGAGCGAAGGCTTCTCCTTCCACCATCCGCTGACGGGGAAGACTCCGATCGCGTCGCGCTCGGCGAGGGCGGCCGCGCTGCCACGCCAAATGTCGCTATGGATCGAACCGCGGTCACGGATCGTACCCAGAACCCAGGAGTCACCGCCCGCGGCAGCGCCGACAGCGCCAGCCTCTTCGTCCTGAGCCGCCTTGTTGATCCGCTGCCGGAACGCTTCCAAGCCTTCGAGCGACCGCTTCACCGCAAAGCGGAGATTGTGCGAAGCGTAGCGGTGGCGCCGCGTCCAGCCCCGTTCACCGGGATTGGGCTCAACGAAATAGGACAGGGTGATCCGCAGCTCCACATCGAGATCGCCAAGCGCAGCCAGTTCGGCGCGCGGCCAGGGCAGTCGATGCAGATTCATATCGCGTGTTTTGATCGTCGAGCCGTCCTTGCGGAATGGCAACAGGGCGTCCTCGACCATCAAAGTCGCGTCGTTGGACGCGCTCATCAGCGCCCGGCCAAGGTCAGGCACGCCCCAGCCGTAGCGGCGTAGCATGGCCAGCTTCTGAGCTTGCGAGCCGGCCGCGTCGAAGCGCTGGCGCATCGCCGGCGTCCATTCGGCGGAATGGACAATGAGCGCGCGCACCGTTTCCGGCCAGAGTGTCGGACGGGCTGCGATAACGCCGGCGGCGAGGTTCGCGCCGAGCGCGGCAGCGCCGCTAGTGTCGCCGAACGCTTCGAACAGGCGCATGTTGGGACGATAGTGGGTCGTGAGGAGTTGGAGGTCGTCGATCGCCGAGGCCGGGTTGGCACCGTCATGCGCGAAGTTGCCGCCTTCGAACACGACATCCGGACGGATCGGCCATTGCCGATCCCAGATGGCCGACGTTCGGCTTGCCGGCGAGAGGTCGCCGGCCGGGGCGACGGGCGTCCATCCGTCATAGTCGGGATGGGTGATCGTGATCTTGTCGGTGCTGGCCCCGACGACGAGCGGATTCCAAGCCTGCGCCGGGCTTTCGACCTCTTCGAGGTCGTTGCGGTCAGGATAGTCGGCCGGATTGATGTCGCCGCGAAGATTGCCCGCCGCTAGGACCATCAGGCGTCGCCTGTCACCGCCGCCATAGCAGAGCTGATCCATTGACGAGGACCAGGAGGACGGCCGGCCCCGGCGCAAGCCGACGTCGCTGGTCACGGCCATGCAGAACACGCGCCGGCGACGGGGAGCATGGTCTTCGGCACGAGCGATACCGGTGGCCGTGATCGCTCCGTAAAGTCGCGGCTCGTTCTGCCCGGTTGGCGGCAGGATCTTCACCGTTTCGAGGCGATGACCAAGTGCGACCGGCTCGCCGTGGGAAAGCGCCGCTTCGAGATCGCCATAAAGCGCGACGCCAGCCATCGACGTGCCGTGACCATTCCAGAAGGCGCTGTCGCCGACGCCCCAGTCACCGTCGTAGCTATGCTGATCGGCAGGATCGAGGCCCGGCGCGAGCAGGGGGTGGGCCTGGGTCGCTCCGCTGTCCAGTATGCAGACTGCCGGTGCCAAGGGGGGCGGCGGTGCGATCCGATCAGCCAAGTCGTTCGCCCAAGCGGCCTGATCGACCGTGCGCATTTCGAGAAAGAGGGATGGAGTGTCCTTGGCGAGACGCAGTTCAGCCACGGCGTCGGAATTGCGTATCAGCCGATCCATCGTCGCTTCATCGGCGAGCGCCAACGCGACATCGCGCTCGGGAAAGCTGATGACGTGCTCCTTGATCGCGACATCGAGCTTGGCGGCGACAGACTGGAAGATCGCGAGACCGCCATCCCGAAGCCAGACTTCCCACCACACCTGACGGCCGTCGGCGGGAAAGTGCTGCGCTTCATCGGTAAATAGCGAGCGTGCGACCGCGACCCTGATGTCGTCGATCCGAGCGATCAGGGCCTCGTTCTTGGGCTTGCCGGTGCGCGTCTCCTCATCGCGATAGGCTTCGATCTTCTTGACGAAGAAATCGGCAGCAGCTTCCGGAACGAATACAGTGGCCGAGACCATCTCGTCGCCCTCCGCCGTAGGTCGAACCGCTACCAGCTCGATAGCCTTGGGCTTATTCTCCAAGGCTTCGACTGCGGCGCGCTCGGCTACGGGGATATCGAACTCCAGATAGAAGCCTGGCTTGCCCTCGGCGACGCCGTCTTCCCGCTCTGCGAGCCGTTGGCGGCCGGCGGCGAGCGCCGTTCCGATTGCCTGTTCCAACCGTGCAGCGTGCGCGGCACGCGCCCGCGCCGGAGGGAGGCCGCTGATGACCAGGCGGGGTGACGTGTACGCCTCGCTTTGGCCGCCGCCTTCGACGTGGAAATGGGGGCGGTCGCGGGGAGGTACAGCCATCGGGCCTCGTTGCTTAGAGGATGGCCGCGCGCCGCTCCGTCAGAGCGGTCAGCAGCGTCGCGGTCGTCACGCCATCGTGGCCATCCAGCACCGCGACTTTTGCCGCCTCGTCGGCAGCTCTGGCGACTTCGGCTTGGGAGAGATGGGCGGCGGATTCGAGAACAGGCGCCCATTCGATCGGCTTGAGATCGAAGGTCGCGAGCCGGGCTTCGAGGATGCCCTGCACAACCGAGGGATCAGGAAGATCGTAGCTGATGACATCGTCGAACCGTCGATAGAGCGCCTTGTCGAGCAATTCGGGGTGATTGGTCGCGGCAACGATGAGGCTCGGGCCATCGTCATTTTCGAGAAACTGGAGGAAGGAATTGAGCACCCGGCGAATTTCCCCAACGTCGTTCGGCCCGGCCCGTTGCGCGCCGATCGCGTCGAACTCGTCGAAGAAGTATACACCGCGCTGCATGGCAACGGCGTCGAAGACAAGCCGAAGCCGTGTGGCGGTCTCGCCCATGAGCTTGCCGATCAATCCATCGTAAAGAACCGTGAAAAGGGGCAGCTTCAACTCACCGGCCAAGGCGGCGGCGGTCATTGTCTTGCCTGCGCCAGGAGGGCCGACAAGCAAGAGCTTGCGGCGCGGGGCGAGCCCCCGCGCGCGGAGCCGCTCCTGCTGGCGCTGTTCCCGAAGGACGCGCGCAAGCCGCTCATCAAGTTCGGGCTTGAGCACCATGCTGGACAGCCGGACATCGGAATAGCGGGCTTCCAGAAGCCCTGCGAGTTCGCCCTTCGGCTGCGCCAACGGCACGGGGCCGGCTCCGCGCCGCGCCACCGTCGCGCTTTTGCCCTTGGCGGCATCGACCAACTCGCGCAGTTCCTGCGCGAGCTTCCCATGACCCTGCCTCGCCTCGTGCGCGGCTAGTTGCGTCGCCACGGAGAGGAAGCGGTCCTCATCCCCGTCTATATGGCTTTGCAGCAGTGCAACGATGTGGCGCGCGGTTGTCATAGGTCAGTTCAATGTTCCGGCCTCGGGTTGGAGAACTTTTCGGGAATCTAGCGTCGGTGATTCGCTGTGTAACGCGAATTCGTACAAGGGGTCGTTACTGCCCTCTCTGCCCTTCGCCAACACAGCATTTAGCCGGCGTCGATGGTCCGCTTGGCCGGCCGCAATCCGCGGGGTCTCGATTGCCGATGACCATGCGTTTCATCCAGCCCGGAATTAGGACGCCCCCATCGGATCATCACAGCCGCGAAAGGGCGTGGTGAGTTCGGTTCGACAAGTTTTCCGCGGAAATGCAGGGGCTTCGCGTCGCGCCGCCGCCAGCGTGGTGAGTTTTGGACTTCGAGAGGCGGCGCACCAAGGCTGCTGCGACAGTCTTAACTCACTGATTTCATTGGGAGTTTTGGCGCACCCAAGAGGATTCGAACCTCTGGCCTTCGCCTTCGGAGGGCGACGCTCTATCCAGCTGAGCTATGGGTGCGTATGGCTTGGAGCCGTAAGATTTGCGCCGGGGTAGGTCAATCCGCGATCGAATCCGACAGTCCGAGCGCGGTGAGAATTTGGTGAGTTTTTTCGTCCGTCCTTTCTTCCGTCCTCCTAAACCCTCGTAAATACTGTATAAAATCGCTGCTCTCGCGTTGGACGCGAGCCTTCGGAGGGCAGCGCTCTATCCAGCTGAGCTACGGGTGCATCGCCAAGGGGCAAGCCCTTAGCAAGCCGATTGCGCCGCCGCCAGTCCCTTTGTGCAGCGATCATTGACCCTATGGCCCCTGCAGCGCTATAGCTTGGGCCCGCACGCTGGCGGCCCTGGTTCATGGGGTCGCCTTTTTACTTTTGGTGCCGTGGTCCCCGTGCACCGGGTGAATGCGCAAGGCGCGTGCTGTTTTTTTGAGGGACCCGCGAAGAAGGAAGGACAAGGCTGCCATGACGATCACGCCGCTGATGCCCGTTTACCCCCGGTGCGCTGTGCGCCCGGTGCGCGGCGAAGGCTGTTACCTGATCGGAGAGCGTGGCGAGCGATATCTGGACTTTGCCAGCGGCATCGCGGTCAACCTGCTCGGTCATGGCCATCCGCACCTGACCCAGGCGATCCAGAAACAGGCCGAGACGCTGATTCACGTGTCGAACCTTTACGGCAGCCCGCAGGGCGAGCATCTCGCGCAGCGGCTGGTCGATTCGACCTTTGCCGATACCGTGTTCTTCACCAATTCGGGCGCCGAGGCGGTGGAATGCGCGATCAAGACCGCGCGCGCCTATCACCAGTCCGAAGGCGGCGATGCCAATCGCACGGTGCTGGTGACGTTCAAGAACGCGTTCCACGGCCGCACCATGGCGACGATCAGCGCGTCGAACCAGGAGAAGATGCACAAGGGCTTCGCGCCGCTGCTTCCCGGCTTCCGCTATGTCGATTTCGACGATCTGGAAGGCGCCAAGGCAGCGATCGGCCCCGATGTCGCGGGCTTCCTGGTCGAGCCGGTCCAGGGCGAGGGCGGCGTGCGTCCGGCGTCGCCCGAGTTCATGCAGGGCCTGCGCGCGCTGTGCGACGAGCATGACCTGATGCTGGTGCTCGACGAGGTCCAGTGCGGCGTCGCACGCACCGGCACGCTCTATGCCTATGAGCAATATGGTATCGAGCCCGACATCATGGCGACCGCCAAGGGCATTGGCGGTGGCTTCCCGATGGGCGCATGCCTCGCCACCGAAAAGGCGGCGCGCGGCATGGTCGTCGGCACGCATGGCTCCACCTATGGCGGTAACCCGCTGGCCATGGCGGCGGGCGAAGCGGTGCTCGACGTGGTCGACAATCCCGAGTTCCTGGCGCATGTCCGCACGATGAGCGAGCGGCTGCGCGGCGCCCTCGAGCAGCTGATCCCCAATCACGACGAGATTTTCGATTCGGTGCGGGGCATGGGGCTGATGCTGGGGCTGAAACTCAAGGACCGGGCGGAGAACCGCGCGTTCGTGGCGCATCTGCGCGATCATCACGGGCTGCTGACCGTAGCGGCGGGCGAGAATGTCGTGCGCATCCTGCCGCCGCTGATGATCGAGCAGGCACATGTCGACGAGTTCATCGAGCGCCTGTCGGCAGGCGCGCGAGACTTCGCGCTGCCCGAAGCGGCTTGATCGTCATGGTCCTCCCCCTTCACGGGGGAGGACAGCGAGCCTAGGCGCGGTACGCGCCTAGGCGCACTTGGAGAGGGAGCGGCGGTTGCAAGCCACCCTCTCCCAGCTACGACTAGGGCCCGGCAAGCCAGGCCCAAGTCTTCGCAACCCTCTCCCGTCCAGGGAGAGGGGGAAGGGGAACCAATGACCCGTCATTTCCTGAACCTGTCCGACGCCGGACACGACGCTATCGCCGCCATGCTCAACGACGCGATCGACCGCAAGGACGTGCGCCATGGTTGGCCCAGGGGCAAGGCCGATCCCGATGCGCCGCTCGAGGGGCATACCCTCGCCATGGTGTTCGAGAAGAACTCGACCCGTACCCGCGTGTCGTTCGACATGGCGATCCGCCAATTGGGCGGCACCAGCCTGATCCTCGATGCCGGCAGCACCCAGCTGGGCCGCGGCGAGACCGTCGCCGATACCGCGCGCGTGCTCTCGCGCATGTGCGATGCCATCATGATCCGCACCGACGACCATGCCAAGATCGAGGAAATGGCGCATTTCGCGACCGTGCCCGTCATCAACGGCCTGACGGACCTGTCGCACCCGTGCCAGATCGTCGCGGACCTGCTCACCATCATCGAGCATCGCAAGGCGCTGCCCGGGCTGGTCGTCGCCTGGCTGGGCGATGGCAACAATGTGCTCAACTCGATCGTCGAGGCCGCCGGGCTGATGAAGTTCACCGTGCGCATCGGCTGTCCCGATGGTTATGATCCGGACCCGGCGTTCGTCGCGGCGGCGCGTGCGGCGGGCGGCACGATCAGCTTCCACCGCGATGCGGGTGAGGCGGCGACAGGCGCGGACGTCATCGTCACCGATACCTGGATCTCGATGGGCCAGGCACATGCGGAAGAGAAGCTGAAGGCGATGATGCCCTTCCAGGTCAACGACGCGCTGATGGCCAAGGCCAAGAAGGACGCGCTGTTCCTGCACTGCCTGCCAGCGCATCGCGAGGAGGAGGTGACGGCAAGCGTCATCGACGGGCCGCAATCGGTGGTCTGGGACGAGGCGGAGAACCGGCTGCACGCGCAGAAATCGGTGCTGCGCTGGGTGTTCGGCCAGCTCTAACGAAAAGGCCCCGAAAGCGTCGCGCTTCCGGGGCCTTTCTTGTTGGCAAAATCGGCGGGATCAGCTCGCGGTGATCAGGTCGCCGTGCTTTTCGGTGAGCTTGTAGGCGCGCTCGTACCAGTCCGAACCGGGATAGTTCGCGCCGAGCACGGCAGCGGATTTCTTGGCTTCGGCCGGGATGCCGAGCGCCAGATAGCATTCGGTCAGGCGATAGAGCGCCTCTGCGGTGTGGCTGGTGGTTTGGTACTTGTCGACCACCTCGCGGAAGCGCAGCGTCGCCGCCAGCCAGTTGGAGCTGCGCTGATAATAGCGGCCGATCTCCATTTCCTTGCCGGCGAGGTGATCGTTGACCAGATCGACCTTGAGCCGCGCGTCGGAGGCATAGCGGGTATTGGGATAGCGCCGCATCACCTCGCCCAGCGCGGCGAGCGCCTGCTGGGTGATCTTCTGGTCGCGCGTCACGTCGCTGATCTGCTCGTAATAATTGAGCGAGATCAGGTAATAGGCATAGGGCGCGTCCTTGTTGCCGGGATGGATGGCGAGGAAGCGCTGCGCCGACTGGATCGACTTGTTGTGATCCTTGGCGAGATAATAGCTGAACGCACTCATCAGCTGCGCGCGGCGCGCCCAGGGCGAATAGGGATGCTGGCGCTCGACCTCGTCGAACAGCTCGGCAGCGATCTTGTTCTGGCCGCGATCGAGCCGGTCCTTCGCCGCCATGTACAGCGTGCTGACATCGCGCGCGATATAGTTGGTGTTGACCTTGTTCTTGCCGCCCGCGCAGCCGGACAGCACGGTCAGCGCAGCCGCGCTTGCCAGAGCCAGTGTGATCGCCTTGTTCATGGCCGCAACCCTTATCGGCTAAGCACCCGTGCGCCAAGCGCAAATCCTGGGGAGCGGGAAGGATTCGCCGCACGGGCCTTCGCGTAGGTTTTGCCGGCTGTATCGCGCATGAACCGCCGGGCGATCAGAAGCTGCCGTTGATGTCGAGCCGGACGACGGGTCCGAAAAAGCGGTCGCGATCCTCGACGAACGCCACCGGCCCGTCGCGCCGCGCGACATAGAAGGTGCGGCGGAACGCCTCGTTGGTGCCGATGAGGTTGGAAAGGCCGAGCCGCACGGTCAGCCCGCGCACGTCCTTGTTCTCGACATAGAAGCCCAGGTCCCCGCCATCGATCGGGAATTCGGCAAGTTGGGCAAGGCGCACCTCGTCGGCCTGTGAAAAGTCGAAATAGTTCGCGCCGACAGCCCAGTTGCCGCCGGGAATGTCATAGCGGAACTCGGCGCTGAATTCGTGGATCAGGTCGCCCGAGATGCGGCGGCGGATGCCGGTCAGCGGGTCGGGCAGGCTCGACTTGCGATAGGAATAGTCGATGTCGAAGCGCACCCCGGTCCAGCCGATCACGTCCATCTTGAAGGTGGAATCGATCGAGAAGCCCCAGATGGTCGCGCTGTCGATATTGCCGGGCGCCTCGCCGGTCGCGCCGATCGGCACCTGGTCGACGATGTCCTCGACGAAATTGACGAATGCCTTGAGATTGATCGATCCCAGCGCGCCCAGATTCTTGGTCGCCTGAAAGTCGACGTTCCAGCTCTGCTGCGGCACCAGATCGGGATTGCCGCTGTTCTGGTTTTCCGCTCCCAGGTCCGCCGAAGCCACGAAATCGAAGAAGTTGAGCTGGCCGACATCGCGCTGCAGGCGCAAGCTGAGGTCAAGCGACTTGACCGGCTTCCAGGCGAGTGACACGAACCCCTTGGGGCGGATGAAGCTGCGCGTGAGGCCATTGGGGCCGCTCTGCATGATCTGCGAATATTCGCCGCCGATCGAGGTCTGCAGCGTCAGGTTTGCCGCGAGCGGGCGGCCATAGCTGAGGCCGACTTCCGCGCGCTTTTCCTCGACCGTCGCGTCGGACCCGGGCAGCGGCACCGGGTTGAACTGTCCCGACGTGTCGAGCAGCTTCAGTTCGGCATCGGTGTCGAGCTTGTTGATCGCGCCTTCGAGGCTGAACTGCCAGTCGGCCTTGTCCGCCTTCCAGCCATATTCGGCGCGCGCGATCGTCTCGGTCTCGTCGATCCGGGTCGCCAGGCTGTTGCCCTCGCGCGGGCGGCGATCCTCGAAATCGAGGAAGATGCGGGTGAAGAACGGGCTGTGCTCGAACCGGCGCAGGCCGATGAGCTTCAGATTGCCGCCCCACAACGGAAACAGGTAATCACCGCCGATCTCGTAATTATATTCCTTCTCGGTCTCCAGATAGTCGCGGTCGCGCACCACCTCGCCGTCCGAATCCTCGGTAATGCGCACCCAGCGCCGCTGATAGGCGAGATTGAGATTGCCGATCTGGCCGCTGTCGCCGGTATATTTGATTCCCGCCGCGATGCGAGGCTCGTCGCCATTCACGTACAGCTCCTCGTAACGCCGGTCGGTGACATTGCCCGCCCCATCGAGCACGCGCTCGGTCCCGGCATTGCCGTTGCGGAAGCTGTTATTGGCCAGGCTCAGCGTATAGGCGATCTTCCCTGCCTTGCCGCTCACCGAAACCTCGCCGTTCAGCACCTGCGGATCGGTGCGGCGGAAGCGCACGCGCGGGCTGTAGCGGAACTGGCCGGTCAGCGAGTCCACCTTGCTGACGATATTGACCACCTGGCCGGTGAGACCCGGCAGGTTGAGCGTCGCACCGTCGATCAGCTCGATGCGGATGACATTGGCCGCGCCGATGCGGCCCAGTTCGGAGACGACATCGTTGCTCTTGCCCGAAAAGCGCTCGCCATTGATCAGCACGTTGCTCGACACCTGGCCGAGACCGCGCCGGTCCTCGCCCTCGGCGATCGAGAAGCCCGGGATCTGGCGCACCATGTCGAGCGCGGTGCGCGGCGCGAACTGCGCGAAATAGACAGGATCGAAACTGCGCAGCGGCGTGGTCGTCTGGCCTGCAGGCGCGGGCGCGGCGGGCGCGGCATCCTGCGCCCAGGCCATCGCGGGAAGGCCCGCCAGGGCGATCGCCGCCACGGATGCAAGATACCGGATTTTCACGAAATTTCCCCTGCCTTATCCGGATGCCGCCCGATTGTCGCAGCTCTTCAACTACATCCGTAGTCGTTCCCTGCGTCCGATCCTGCCTGCAATGCTCTGCAGCTTCGACCGATGCACATTCGGCTTCGACGAGCGGCTTTTGTGCCGCGCATGTGCAATCCCGTTTACCGCCGCCGATTGGCCGGTTAAGACCTTGGCGTTCAGGGGAAGGACGAGCCATGGACCCGCATGACATTATCGAACACCGGCCGATCGAACCGCGCAGCGCCGTGCGCCGGATGGAGGGCGTGCCGCGCATCGAGTTCCGCTCGTCGACCTTTGCCTGGCTGTTGCAGTCGGGCACGGGCTGGATGATCCTGGGCGTTGCGCTCGCGCTGCTCGCGGGCGGCATCTATGCCGGCTATGGCTGGCAGACCGGCGCGGTGCTCGCGGTGGTGCTGGGCGCGTGGATCGGCTGGAACGCGATCGAGAACCGCGCGAGCCTGTTCTGGATCGACGACCAGAGGCTGTTCATGCGGCGCGGCATATTGATGCGCAGCGAGGAAGAGATCGAGCTCTACCGCATCAAGGACGTGAAGGTCGAATTCTCGATCATCCAGCAGATGTTCGACAACGGCACCATCTGTATCAGCTCCTCGGATTCGACCGGGCGCGCGGCCTCGGCCGCGCCGCATCCGCGCACGATGATCGAGGTGACCAATGTGCGCGACGCGCGCGCGATCCGCGCCGAGCTGCGCGACCGGGTCGAGGCGATCCGCCAGCGGCGCGGCGTGCGCGAATTCGATATCGGTTAAGGGGTTATTGAATGACATTCCGGACTTTCGCACTCGCCGCTGCTACCGCGCTGGCGGCAATCTCTGCCCCCGCGCTTGCCAAGCTGTCGCCGCAGGAGGCGAAGATGGTCGCGGCGGTGGACAAGGATCACGACCGCTGGATCGGCGTGCTCGAGGCGATCACCCGGCAGAACAGCGGCAGCCGCAATATCCCCGGCGTCAGGAAGGTCGCAGAGATGGTGACGCCCGAGCTCGAGAGGCTGGGCTTCAAGGTCGAATGGGTCGACCAGAGCGCCGCCAAGCGCGCCGGGCACCTGATCGCGACGCGCACCGGACGCCCGGGCAGCACCAAGATGCTGCTGATCGGGCATCTCGACACCGTGTTCGAACCCGATTCGCCGTTCCAGAATGTCCGCCGCATCGATGCCAACACGCTCGAAGGACCGGGGATCGAGGACAACAAGGGCGGCGTCATCACCATGTTCGCCGCACTGGACGCGATGCAGAAGGCAGGCACCTTGTCCGCCGCGACCATCACCATCGTGCTCACCGGCGACGAGGAGGATGCGGGTGACCCGATCGACATCGCGCGCGCGGACCTGATCAAATGGGGCCAATGGGCCGATGTCGCACTCGATTTCGAGGGACTGTCCCAGGTCGACGGCAAGGACATGGGCTCGATCGCGCGGCGCTCCTCGTACAGCTGGCAGGTCAACGCCACGGGCAAGGAAGGGCACAGCTCGGGCATCTTCTCGGCCAGCGCGGGCCATGGCGCGATCTACGAGCTCGCGCGGATCATCGACCAGTTTCATGACGAGCTGCCCGAGGACAAGCTGACCTTCAATGTCGGCCTGATCGCGGGCGGATCGGTGGCGCAGCTCGATACCGATCTCGTCCGCGCCCAGGCGGCGGGCAAGACCAACATCATCCCCGCCCAGGCGATCGCGCGGGGCGATTTCCGTACGCTGAGCGACGAACAGTCCGAGCGGGTCAAGGCCAAGATGCAGGCGATCGTGGCGCAGCATCTGCCCGGCACCAGCGCCGAGATCATCTTCGAACAGGGCTATCCCCCGATGGCCCCGACCGAAGGTAACCGCGCGCTGCTCAGGAAACTGAACGGCATCAACGCCGACCTTGGCCTCGAGCAGATGGCCGAGCTCGACCCCCTGAAGCGCGGCGCGGGCGATATCTCGTTCGTCGCGCGCTATGTCGACGGACTGGTCGGCATGGGTCCGGCAGGCGAAGGCGCGCACGCACCGGGCGAAACGGTCGACCTGCCGAGCATCAAGCGCCAGGCGAAACGCGCGGCGATTTTGATGAGCCGGTTGGCGATGGAGAAAAGGTGAGGGGTTGGATCTGGGCCTTGGTAGGCTGAATGGCGGAATTTGTGTGGTTAGCTGCCTCTAACAACGTTTCGGATAGCGCTAGGAATGCGCACCCAAGCTAGAAGCATATTTCCCCCATAAAGCCACCCAGAGACGAATAAGCAGACAGGCACGGCTGCCGCGAATCCGCGAAAAAAGCCAACAAAAACAAGAAATAACAATGCTCCGGCCAGACAAAACATCAGGCCATGCAAACTCCGCAGGTCATAACGAAGATGGCGGCCTTCGGGGGCCGGCTCAATACGAAAATTCCCTTGGTCGTACATTGCCAACACGAGCCCATTGTTCGCGATGAGTGGATTTTCCCAAAGTGGGGAATAGAAAGTTATTGACGAATTCGTATCATTACGCACGGGTTTGGCCTGCTTGACCAAAAATTCTTCTAGGCGTTCAATTGTAATTGCGTCTGTGACATCGGGAGGCAATTCCACGGAGCCTCTCAAATGCCATATGTTGTCGATCATCGGTAAACATTTAACCGATCAAGCCATGTCCGCAATGGGGTCAAGTTCTCAAAGCCAGCTTTGTCCGTCCAATCGTAGATAGCAGAGCTTGGGGTTGCCTCCCTCTCGCCGTCATGGCGCCTTCGGCTTGCCTGGGAAGGCAGGCATCCATCCCTTGCCGTTGCGTCCACAAACATCCTTCGGGAGATGGGCCCCTGCCTCCGCAGGGGACCGGGAGAGGGGGCGGGTTTGCGAAAGGCCTACGCGGCTTCGCGTCTTCGCGCGAACCCATTTTCCTCGCGAAGGCGCCAGTGGATGTCGGAGGTAGCCAAAACCGTTTTGCGCACGTCCCTCGACTTCGCTCGGGAACTCGGGGAGGTTGAGGCGCACCGGAACCCAGCCGTTTGTCCCGAGCGAAGTCGAGGGACGCATGCGCATATCCGGAAACAGGCTAGTGGAAGCCGGATGCCCCGATTGCTAGCGGGCAACGAACGGGTGGGGCATCCGGCTTCCGCCACAGGGTTAACGTTCGGCTCATCGATTCGCTGTGACCTAGTTCACACCCGATTCAGCTTCGATCGCATAGCCCAGCCGTGCTTTTTCATCGACGAACCGTGAAGGGACATAGAGAGCATGGCCAAGGAACGCAGCCCCGGCTTCAAGCTGGGCATGACCGTGCTGATCGGCGCGCTGCTCGCGATCCCGCTGTTCATGGTCTATGCGCTCGTCTGGGATCGGCAGAGCCAGTCGGAAACCGCGCGCGCCAGCGTCGCCGAGGGCTGGGGCGGGCCGCAGATGCTCGCAGGACCGGTGATGGTCATTCCCTATCGCCAGCAATCGGTCGAGACCGTCACCGAAAACGGCAAGGCGACGACGCGCGCGGTGACGATCGAGCGCGAACTGTTCCTCGCGCCGGTCACCAACACCGCTTCGGTCGATGTCGAGCCCGAGCGGCGGACCAAGTCGATCTACGAGACCGTGGTCTATGAGGCGCGGGTCAAGGGTATGGCGCGGTTCGCTCTGCCCGAGGATCTCGCGCGCTTCGGGGTAAGGCCCGAGGAGCTGCTGCTCGACCGCGCCGAGATCCGCGTCGGTATTTCGGATGCGCGCGGGCTGCTCGCCGATAACAGCCTCGCGATGGCGGGCAAGCCGCTGCCGCTGCGCCCCGGCAAGGGGTTGGGCTCGACCAACGGATCGGGTTTCTTTGCCTTTGCCGACTGGTCGGACAGCGCCGGAGCGCCGGTGGACGTCGCCTATCGCTTCGGCGTGCGCGGCAATGGCCAGCTCATGCTGATCCCCGATGGCGAGGCGACCGACTGGACCGTTCGCTCGCACTGGCCGCATCCGAGTTTTGCCGGACAGTTCCTGCCGAACACCCGCCAGGTGTCGGACAAGGGATTTACCGCGCGCTACAAGATCAGCAATCTCGCGCTGGGTCGCGCGATCGTGCAGCTGCCCCAGCCGGGCGAGCAGGCAAGCCCCGGTGCGCAAATGGCGCAGATCGACCTGATCGAGCCGGTCAACCTCTACAGCCAGGTCGACCGCGCGGTGAAATACGGCTTCCTGTTCATCGGCTTCACCTTCCTCGCCTTCCTGATGTTCGACATCATCGCGGGCGCGCGCGTCGCGGCGGCGGAATATCTGCTCACCGGCGCGGGCCTGATCCTGTTCTTCGTGCTGCTGCTCGCCTTTGCCGAGATCATCGGCTTCACGCTCGCCTATCTGCTCGCCTCGGGCGCGATCATAGGACTCATCTCGGCCTATAGCGCCGCGGTGCTGGGCAGCGCCAAGCGCGCAGGCTTTATCGGCGGGCTGCTGCTCGGGCTCTACGCGCTGCTCTATGTGCTGCTCAACCTCGAGGCCTATTCGCTGCTGATCGGATCGGTGCTGCTGTTCGTGGCGCTGGCGGCGGTGATGTATGTTACGCGGCGCGTCGACTGGTCGGGTCTCGGCCAGCGCGACCCTGCTAAGGACTTGCCGGAAGCGTAAAGCCGTCCATAGTGCATCCAAATGATAAACGGAGGATGCACCCATGGATTTCACGCTTCCGGCGGAGCTGACCGCCTATCTCGCCGAGCTCGACGCGTTCATCGCGAAGGAGATCAAGCCGCTCGAACAGGCGGACGACAATATCCGCTTTTTCGACCATCGCCGCGAATGGGCGCGCACCGATTTCGACAATGGCGGCCTGCCGCGCCACGACTGGGAAGAGCTGCTGCGCGAGGCGCAGCGCCGCGCCGATGCCGCCGGGCACTGGCGCTTTTCCGCGCCGAAGAAATATGGCGGCAAGGATGGCTCCAACCTGTGGATGGCGGTGATCCGCGAGCATTTCGCAGCACAAGGCCTGGGCCTGCACAACGATCTGCAGAATGAGCATTCGATTGTCGGCAACTTCCCCTTCGTCGCGATGTTCGAGGAATTCGGCACCGAGGAACAGAAGCAGGAGTTCATCCTGGGCGGGTTCGAGCGCAAGCGCATCACCGCCTTTGGCCTCACCGAACCCCATCACGGATCGGACGCGACGCATATGGAGACGCGCGCGGTGCGCGAGACGCGCGATGGCGTGCCCGGCTGGCGCATCGATGGCGAGAAGATGTGGATCACCGGCATGCATGTCGCGACGCATTGCGCGCTGTTCGCGCGGACCAGCGGCCAGGATGGCGATGCGCGCGGCATCACCTGCCTGCTGGTGCCCACCGACACGCCGGGCCTCAAGATCGAAGAGTATCTCTGGACCTTCAACATGCCCACCGATCACCCGCGCCTGTCGTTCACCAATTGCTGGGTGCCCGAAAGCGCGATGCTTGGCGAGGAGGGGCGGGGGCTTTCGCTGGCGCAGAGCTTCGTCCACCAGAACCGCATCCGCCAGGCGGCATCGTCACTGGGCGCGGCCGTGTTCTGCATCGAGGAGAGCGTGAAATATGCCCGCGAGCGGCGGCCGTTCGGCAAGGCGCTGGCCGAGAACCAGGCGATCCAGTTCCCGCTGGTCGAGCTCGCGACGCAAGCCGAGATGCTGCGGCTGCTGATCCGCAAGACCGCGTGGGACATGGACAACATGCCGCACAAGGCGATCGAGCGCGAACTGTCCGACAAGGTCAGCATGTGCAACTACTGGGCGAACCGGCTGTGCTGCGAGGCGGCGGACCGCGCGATGCAGGTGCATGGCGGCATCGGCTATTCGCGCCACACCCCGTTCGAGCATATCTATCGCCACCACCGCCGCTACCGCATCACCGAGGGATCGGAGGAAATCCAGATGCGCAAGGTCGCGGCCTATCTGTTCGGCTTTCTGGGGCCGAGGCGCGCGCTGTTCGAATAGCAGCGGGGCCGCGAGCCACCATCCAACAAAACCTTGATTTCCGCATGCAAAACAGCCATCTCCTAATCGGAACGATTCACTCCGATTAGCGGGAGGCCCCGATGCGCCTGTCCAGTCTTGCCGATTATGCCGTGGTGCTGATGAGCGCCGCTGCGCGCCATTGCGGTGGCATGCGGTGCAACGCGCGGGCCTTGGCCGAAGAGACCGGCCTGCCGCTGCCCACCGCGCAGAAGCTGGTGAGCAAGCTGTCCGCCGCCGGGCTGATCGAATCGGTGCGCGGGGCAGGGGGCGGTTTCCGCCTGTCGCGCCCGCCCGCCGCGATCACGCTCGCCGATATCGTCGAGGCGGTCGATGGGCCGATCACCATCACCGTCTGCTCCGGAGAACATGCCAGCGACTGCGCCATCGAGGGCAGCTGTCACGTCCGCCCGCACTGGCAGATCGTCAACCGCACCATCCGCGCGGCCCTGGGATCGGTCACGCTGGCGAGCCTGGGTCAGCACATCACCGACCCCCGCCGCCCCGAACACCCGCTTGATTTCAAAAGGACCGTATCGTGACCGACAGCAGCAACACCGCTGAAAGCCCGGACGACACTAGGGTGCGCGATGCCGATGCCTGGGCCGCAGCCGAAAAGGTGGGCACCTATGAATGGGGCTTCACCAGCGATATCGAACAGGAACTCGCGCCCAAGGGGCTGAACGAGGATACCGTCCGCTATATCAGCGCCAAGAAGAACGAGCCCGAATGGATGCTCGAATGGCGGCTCAAGGCCTTCCGCATCTGGCAGGAGCTGCCCGAGCCCGACTGGGCCAAACTGCATTATCCGCCGATCGACTATCAGGACGCCTATTATTACGCCGCGCCCAAGGCGAAGCCCAAGCTGGGTTCGCTCGACGAGGTCGATCCGGAAATCCTGCGCGTCTATGAAAAGCTCGGCATCCCGATCGAGGAGCAGAAGGTGCTCGCCGGGGTCGAGGGCGCGCGCAAGGTCGCGGTCGATGCGGTGTTCGACAGCGTCTCGGTCGCTACCACCTTCCGCGAGGAGCTGAGCCGCGCCGGCGTGATCTTCATGTCGATCAGCGAGGCGATCCGCGAGCATCCCGAGCTGGTGAAAAAGTGGCTCGGCAAGGTTGTGCCGGTGCGCGACAATTATTTCGCGTGCTTGAACTGCGCGGTCTTTTCCGACGGCACCTTCGTCTACATTCCCGAAGGCGTGCGCTGCCCGATGGAGCTTTCCACCTATTTCCGCATCAACGCGGAAAATACGGGCCAGTTCGAACGCACGCTGATCGTCGCCGACAAGGGCAGCTACGTGTCCTATCTCGAAGGCTGCACCGCGCCGCAGCGCGACGAGAACCAGCTGCACGCCGCCGTGGTCGAGCTGGTCGCGCTCGACGATGCCGAGATCAAGTATTCGACCGTGCAGAACTGGTATCCCGGCGATGCCGAGGGCAAGGGCGGCATCTACAATTTCGTCACCAAGCGCGGCCTCGCGCAGGGCGCGCGCAGCAAGATCAGCTGGACACAGGTCGAGACCGGCTCTGCGGTGACGTGGAAATATCCCTCGTGCGTGCTCAACGGCGAGGACAGCGTCGGCGAATTCTATTCGGTCGCGGTCACCAACAATTACCAGCAGGCCGATACCGGCACCAAGATGATCCACAACGGACGAGGGTCCCGCTCGACCATCGTGTCCAAGGGGATCAGCGCGGGGAAGAGCAACAACACCTATCGCGGGCTCGTGCGCGTGGCCCCCGGTGCGGAGGGCGTGCGCAACTTCACCCAGTGCGACAGCCTGCTGCTTGGCGACCAATGCGGCGCGCACACCGTGCCCTATATCGAGGTGCGCAATCCTTCCGCCACGATCGAGCACGAGGCGACGACCAGCAAGATCAGCGACGACCAGCTGTTCTACGCGATGCAGCGCGGGCTCTCGCAGGAGGACGCGGTGGCGCTGATCGTCAACGGCTTCGCGCGCGAGGTGCTGAAGCAGCTGCCGATGGAATTCGCGGTCGAAGCGCAGAAGCTGCTGGGCATTTCGCTTGAGGGGAGCGTCGGGTGATCGCGCTGCTCGCCCTTGCTGCGCTCCAGCCTGCCCTGGCTACGCCACCCCCGGCGAACGAGATCGTCGTGATTGCCGAGCGGATGAGCCGCATCAAGCTGCGCCTGTCGCGCAAGAAGGGCGTGCTGAAAAGCTGCCGCGTGCGCGCGTCGAGCGGCGATCCGGTCGTCGATGGCTATGCCTGCGAAGCAATTGGCGCATGCATGGCCGAAGGCGCGACCAAGCGCGGCCCGCTGGCCGATTGCGCCACCGACAAGGTGCTGGCGTTCTACATGGACCGCAAGCGCGGACCGGAGGCGAGCGAATGATCGGCTTCGCTGCAACAACCCCTTCTCCCCTCAAGGGAGAGGGATAGAACGGAATGACAATGCTCAAGATTGAAAACCTCCACGCCACGGTCGGCGAAACCGCGATCCTCAAGGGGCTGTCGCTCACCATCAATGCGGGCGAGATCCACGCGATCATGGGGCCCAATGGCGCGGGCAAGTCGACGCTCGCCTACACGCTGGGTGGACGGCCAGGATATGAGGTGACGCAGGGCTCCGCGACCTTTGACGGGCAGGACCTGCTTGCGCTCGAACCGCATGAACGCGCGGCGGCTGGCCTGTTCCTAGGCTTCCAGTATCCGGTCGAAATCCCCGGCGTCTCCAACCTGCAATTCCTGCGCGAGAGCCTCAACGCGCAGCGCAAGGCGCGCGGGGAGGAGCCGCTGTCGGGCGCGGAGTTCATCAAGCTCGCCAAGGAAAAGGCCGCGCTGCTGCGCATGGACATGGAGATGCTCAAGCGCCCGGTGAATGTCGGTTTTTCGGGCGGCGAGAAAAAGCGCAACGAGATGGTGCAGATGGGGATCATCGATCCCAAGCTCGCGCTGCTCGACGAGACCGATAGCGGGCTCGACATCGACGCGCTGCGCATCGTCGGCGAAGGCATCAACGCGATCATGCGCAAGGGCGACAAGGCGGTGCTGCTGATCACCCACTATCAGCGGCTGCTCGATCTGGTGAAGCCCGATTTCGTCCATGTCCTGGCCGGTGGCCGCATCGTCCGCAGCGGCGGGCCCGAGCTGGCGCTGGAGCTGGAAGAGCAGGGTTACGAGGCCGTGGCGTGATGACCAACGTCATCCCCCTCCCCACCCGCCGCGACGAGGCCTGGCGCTATGCCGATCTCGATGCGCTCGCGCGCGTCTGGGGCGATGTGCCGCAGGGGCCCGAGCGGATCGTGGTGCCCGCAGGCGAAACGCTGAACAGGCAGATCGTGCTGCCGGTTGCACTGTCGGGCGTGTCGATCACCGATCTCGATGTCGAGATCGAGGCGGGCGCGCAATTCCACCTGCACCTGCTGTGCGCCGATGCCGATTACGGCCGGATGAGCATCCATGTGCTGCTGCACGAAGGCGCGCATTTCGAGATGGGCGGAGCGATCCTGGGCCATTCGGACCAGACGCTCGAGATCGTCACCAGCGTCAACCATGCCCACCCCAATGCCACCAGCAACCAGGTGGTGCGCAGCGTGCTGGCAGGCCGGGCGACCGGATCGTTCCTCGGCAAGGTCGCGGTCGCGCGCCACGCGCAGAAGACCGATGCGTCGCAGTCGGTAAAGGCGATGCTGCTCGACCGCACCGCGACCGCCAATGCCAAGCCCGAGCTGGAAATCTATGCCGACGACGTGAAATGCGCGCACGGCGCGACTGTGGGCGAGCTCGACAAGCAGGCCCTGTTCTACATGGCCGCGCGGGGATTGCCGCCGCAGGTGGCGCGCAAGCTGATGCTGCAGGCGTTCATCGCCGACGCGTTCGTGTCGCTGGACGATGATGCCGCGCGCGAGGCGATCGAAACGCGCGCGCTCGCCGCGCTGGAGGGGCTGGCGTAATGACCACGCTCACCGCACCCCGGCTGCTCGACCATCGCGCCGATTTTCCCGGTCTGGTCACCGCCTCGGGTGAGCCCTGGCATTATCTCGATTCCGCCGCGACCGCCCAGAAGCCCAAGGCCGTGATCGACGCGATCGCGCAGAGCTATGGCCGCGATTACGCGACGGTGCATCGCGGCGTCTATGCGCGCTCGGCGGACATGACGATCGCGTACGAAAATGCGCGGCGCAAGGCGGCGGCGTTCATCGGTGGGCGCGAGGACGAAACCGTGTTCTTGCGCGGCGCGACCGAGGGGATCAACCTGGTCGCCTCGAGCTGGGGGGGCAAGAACCTCAAGCCCGGCGACCGCATCCTGCTCAGCCAGCTCGAGCATCACAGCAATATCGTGCCCTGGCAGCTGGTCGCCGAGCGCACCGGCGCGGTGATCGATGTCGCGCCGCTGACCGAAGATGGCCAGATCGATCTCGAGGCGGTCGAGGCGATGCTGACGCCGGCGCACAAGATGGTCGCGCTCGCGCATGTGTCGAACGTGCTCGGCAGCGTGCTCGATGCGAAGCGCGCGGCGGCGCTGGCGCACAATGTCGGCGCGCTGCTGCTGCTCGATGGCTGCCAGGCGGTGCCGCGCTTGCCCGTCGATGTCGCCGCCCTGGGCTGCGACTTCTACGTCTACAGCGCGCACAAGCTCTATGGCCCGACCGGCATCGGCGTGCTGTGGGGCCGGGCCGCGCTGCTCGATGCCATGCCCCCCTGGCAGGGCGGCGGCGCGATGATCGACCGGGTGACCTTCGAACGCACCACCTATGCCCCGCCGCCGCAGCGGTTCGAGGCGGGTACGCCGCATATCACCGGCGCCATCGGGCTGGCGGCGGCAATCGATTATGTGCAAGCGATCGGCGTCGAGGCGATCCATGCGCACGAATGCGCGCTGGTGGCAGAGGCGCAGGACGCGCTGTCGGGCATCAACGCGATCCGCCTGTTCGGGCCGCAGGACAGCGCGGGCATATTGTCGTTCGAGATGCAGGGGGTGCATCCGCACGACATCGGCACCATATTGGACGAGGCGAACGTGGCGATCCGCGCCGGGCATCATTGCGCGCAGCCGCTGATGGATCATCTGGGCGTGCCCGCGACCGCGCGCGCGAGCTTCGGCATTTACAGCAACAGCGAGGATGTCGCCGCCCTGGTGCGGGGACTGGAACGGGTCCGCAGGATTTTTGGGTGAGGCTTATGGAAGAGACGGGAAAGATCGTGATCGACGAGGTCGAGGCAGTGGCCAAGCCGCCCAAGGCGCGCGTGCAGGACGTGGTCGAGGACGCGGCGCCCGCGGAACCGCGCCGCCGCGACTATCTGGACGGTTTCCTCGCTGAAAAGCCGCAGGGTCTGGCTCCGAATGAGCCGGGTGGCGAGGTGTACGAGGCGGTGATCGACCGGCTGAAGGGCATTTACGATCCCGAGATCCCGGTGAATATCTACGATCTGGGCCTGATCTACGGCGTCGAGGTGAACGACGCGCATGCGGTCATCACCATGACGCTGACGACGCCACATTGCCCGGTCGCCGAGTCCATGCCGGGCGAGGTCGAGATGCAGGTCTGCTCGGTCCCGGGCATCGCCGATGCCGAGGTCAATCTGGTCTGGGATCCGCCGTGGGATCCCGGCAAGATGAGCGACGAGGCCCGCCTCGAAATGGGGATGCTTTGACGATGACCACCACCACCCGTGCCCGTCCCGCTGCGCTGACGCTCACCCCGTCGGCCGAAGCGCGCATTGCGCATCTGATGGCGAACGCGCCCGAAGGCGCGATCGGGGTCAAGCTCTCCACCCCGCGCCGGGGCTGTTCGGGCCTCGCCTATTCGGTCGATTATGTCACCGAAGAGGTGAAGTTCGACGAGAAGATCGAGACCGCCGGTGGCACCTTCTACGTCGATGGCGGATCGGTGCTGTATCTGATCGGATCGACCATGGACTGGGTGGAAGACGATTTCACCGCCGGTTTCGTGTTCAATAATCCCAATGCCAAGGGTAGCTGCGGCTGCGGCGAGAGCTTCACCGTCTGAAGCCCCGCCGCACCGGCGTTCAGTCCATCGGGATCGGGCGTTCGCCGACGATCGACAGGCCATAGCCGTCGAGCGCCACCAGGCTGTGGTGCGAGTTGGTCAGCAATTCCATCTCGTTCACGCCCATTTCGGTGAGGATCTGCGCGCCGATGCCGTAATCGCGCAGCTCTTCCATATCGGGCACGGCCTCGCCCGATTTCATCCGTACGGCGTTGCTGAGGCTGTTGATGCCATGCCGGTTGAGCAGCACGACAAGGCCTGCGCCTTCTTCGCCGATCAGGTCCATCGCCTTGCCCAGCACGCCCGAGCGTGCGCCGGTTTCGCCGAAGATGTCGGAGAACGGGCTCAGCACATGCATGCGCACCAGCGTCGGCTTGTCGGGATCGACATGGCCCTTTTGCAGCACGATCTGCTCGTTCTTCTCGGCCTTGTTGTAGAAGACGATCGCCTTCCACTCGCCGCCGTGCCGGCTGGTGAAGCGCGCCTCGGCGCGGCGTTCGACCAGATGGTCGTGACGGCGGCGATAGGCGATCAGGTCCCGGATCGTGCCGATCTTCATGCCGTGGATGTGCGCAAACTCGATCAGGTCGTCGAGCCGCGCCATGGTGCCGTCGTCGTTCATGATCTCGCAGATCACGCCCGAGGGGTTGAGCCCCGCGAGCCGCGACACGTCCACCGCCGCCTCGGTATGCCCTGCGCGCACCAGCACGCCGCCATCGCGCGCCATCAGCGGGAAGACATGGCCCGGGGTAACGATCTCCTCGGGCCCCTTGCTGGGGTCGATCGCGACGGTGACGGTGCGCGATCGGTCCGCCGCGCTGATCCCGGTGGTGACGCCGTCGCGCGCCTCGATCGAGACGGTGAACGCGGTTTCGTGGCGTGTGCCGTTGTTGCGCGACATGAGGTTGAGGCCGAGTTGCTCGACCCGGTCGCGCGTCATGGCGAGGCAGATCAGCCCACGACCATATTTGGCCATGAAGTTGATCGCATCGGGGGTCGCCATCTGCGCTGGGATGATGAGATCGCCTTCGTTCTCGCGGTCCTCGTCATCGACCAGGATGTACATCCGCCCGTTGCGCGCCTCGTTGATGATCTCTTCCGCCGTCGCCATGACGCCGGCGGGGTCGCGCGAGAGATAGCGTTCCAGCTTGCCCAAGGTCTCGGCGGTCGGGTTCCAGTCGGGTTCGCCCAGCTTGCGCAGCGAATTGGCGTGCAGGCCGGCGGCGCGCGCCAGCCCGGCGCGGCTTTCCTGGCCGGTCTCGATGATTTCGACGATGCGTTCGATCAATTGCGCTGACATGGGAATATCCTTTCGGACACTCCAGTATCACATCACAATGTGAGTCGAAACCAGAAAATCACATCGAAAGCGATTTTGCCTCGTTCATTCGCATCAGATAGCGCGCCAGCACGTCGATCTCCAGATTGACCGGATCGCCGGGCTGCAACTCGCCCAGCGTGGTCATCTCCCAGGTGTGCGGGATGATGTTGAGGCCGAAATGCACGGTGCCGTCGGACTGGTCGGCATGGCTGTTGACGGTGAGCGATACGCCGTCGACGGTGATCGATCCCTTGGCGGCGATATAGGGCGCGAGCGCGGCCGGGGCGGCGATGGTGAAACGGATCGAATCGCCTTCGGCCTCGCGCGCAGCGACGGTCCCGACGCCATCGACATGGCCGGTGACGATATGCCCGCCCAGCTCGTCGCCGATCTTCAACGCGCGTTCGAGGTTCAGGCGCTTGCCTTGGACCCAGCGGTTGGCGGCGGTCTTGCTCACCGTTTCGGCGGAAATATCGACGGTGAACCAGTCATCGCCCTTGCTCGTCACGGTCAGGCACGCGCCCGAACAGGCGATCGACGCGCCGATCGCGACGCCCGACATGTCATAATGGCAGCGGATGCGGGCGTGCAGGTCGCCGCGCTGTTCGGCATGGTCGATGGTGCCGATATCGGTGATGATGCCTGTGAACATGAAATGGGTCCTCGATGCGGCGGGTCAGCGCACCCGCTGGTAGCTTTCCATCCGGTCCTTGCCAAGCAGCCGCGTGTCGGCGAGCCGCCAGCGGCCATGCGCGTGCGCCAGATCGCTCAGTCCGATATCGCCCAAAGCCGCCATCCCGCGCCCGATCAGGACGGGCGCGCGATAGAGCAGCAGCCGGTCGACCATGTCGCGCGCCAGAAACGCGGCGGCGACCTCGGCCCCGCCCTCGACCATCAGCCAGTCGGTTCCGTCCAGCGTCGCGATGTCCTCGGGTGCGGCGATACCGGTCCAGCCCGGCGGCGCATCGCCCATGCGGCTCAGCAGCACGCGGCGGGGGGAGCGCTGCTCGAGCCCGGGCAGCCGCACGTCGAGCTTCGGCGCATCGGCACGGAAAGTGCCACCGCCGACCAGGATGGCGTCATGCCGCGTGCGCTCGACATGCGCATGCGCACGCGCCGCATCGCCGGTGATCCAGCGGCTGGTGCCATCGGCGAGCGCGATCTGCCCGTCGAGCGAGGTGGCGAGCTTGAGCGTGACGAACGGACGGCCGAGCGTCTGCCGGGCAAGAAAACCGGCGAGGCTGGCGCGTGCCTCGCTTTCCAGCACACCGCTCTCGACCGCGATGCCCGCCGCGCGCAGCCGGTCGATCCCGGCGCCGTTGGTGCGCGGGTCGGGGTCCTGGCAGCCGATCACGACGCGCGCCAAACCGGCGGCGATCAGCAGATCGGAACAGGCCGGGCCGCGCGTGCTTTCATGGCCGCAGGGTTCGAGCGTAACATAGGCGGTGGCACCGCGCGCGGCATTGCCTGCCTGATCGAGCGCCATCGCCTCGCCATGCGGGCGGCCGCCGGGGGCCGTCCAGCCGCGCCCGATGACGCGACCATCGCGCACGAGCACGCAGCCGACGGAAGGGTTGGGGCTGGACAGCGCCCGCCCGCGCTCGGCCAGGGCTATGGCGGCGCGCATCCAGTCGGCATCGGACCGCGCGGGTGCAATCACTCGGTATCCATGCCCAATTGTTCGGCGAGACGGCGATATTGCGCCTTGCGCTCTTCCTCGCGCTTCAACTGTTCGGCCGCGCGCTTTTCCTTGAGCAGCTGGTTGGCCTCGATCTCCTTGCGGATCTGCGCGTCGCTGCGCCCCGGCTCCAGGCTGGTCACCCACATGATCTCGGGGCGCTTCCACTGCACCTCGAAGCCGGATTCGCTGATGAACGCGCCGAAGATTGCGATCGTGCACGCCGCCGACAGCGCGAGAAAGCGCCATTTATGCTCCTGCTGGTCGAACCAATAGGCCTTCAGGTCCGATGCAGCGCGCACCGGCGATATGTCGCGAAAGAATCCCATATGGGTCAAGATAGGCGCTTGCGTCCGTCTTGACCAGTGCAGGCCTATTTCAGCGCCCCTTAGTTCACCAGGGGCTTCGTCCCATCGCCGAGCAGGATGAACGCCGCCCAGTAATAGGGATGCGAGGTCAGCGGATCGTCCATCGCCGCGCGCTGCGCCTTGGCGAGCGATTCGTTCATCGCGGTGCCGGGCGCGGCCTTGAACAGCGAGGAGATAAGGTTCTCGGTCGCGTTGAAATCATCGGGCACCGGCCAGTGGCTCGCCAGCACGGAGCGGGCACCGGCACCCACGAACGCACGGACCAGACCATCGAGCGCGAAATTGCCCCCGGTCTCGATCCCCGCCTCGCGCGAGGCCGAAACCGTCGCCAGCCCCGCCGTGTCGCAGGCCGAGAGGATGACCAGATCGGCATCGAGCTTCAGGTCGAAAATCTCCTTGAAGCTGAGCAGCCCGTCCGAACTCGCATCGCCGAACGAGGTGACCAGGGCCGGGCGCGCCGGGCATTCGGGGCGCGGCGCGGTGACCAGCCCGTGCGTGGCGAAGTGCAGGATGCGATAGTTGTTGAGGTCGTCGCGGTTGAGCAATGCGGTGTCGCTGAAGCTCTGCTGGGTGATGACGTTCGCCCGGCCAGCCCCCAGCACGCTCTGCGCGAGCTTGAGCTCTGCGGGCGAGATCGGGTCCATCCAGGTCGCGATCGGCCATTCGCAATCGGCATCGCGGCGCGCGGCGGTGAGCTGGATCCGCTCGGGCGGCGGAGCGTTCTCGCCGACACCCAGATAGGTCTGCTTGCCGCGCGCCGGAGCGATGGTGCGGACATCGGCGAACGAGCGCGGCGACACCGCGATCGAGAAGCGCCGGTCGCGCCCGAACCAGGCGACGCCGGTAAAGTCGAACGGGTCGGCATCGATCGCGGCCGAACGTTCCAGATACGCATCGACGCCCTTCTGGTCCTCGACCAGCAGGCCCGGCGGCAATTGCAGCAGCGCGCCATCGGGCTCGTAGACCAGATGCTCGATCCCGGCGAGATCCTGCTTCAGGCCGGGGAACAGCGCCTCGTAGAGCTTGCGCGCCTCGACGACGTCGAACGGATAGTTGGTCGGCTGACCATTCTCGATGACGACGATCGAATCGCGCAGCTTGGCCACCACCTTGTCGAGGTCGGCCCGGGTCAGCGCGATGCTGACGGTGCGCACCCTGTCCGCGGTGATCAGCTGACCATAGACCGTCTGCCCGACAAAGCTGACCTTGTAATAGCCTTCGCGCGGGCCGAGCAGCTTCTGCAGCTCCGCGAGCGTCACCGATGTCGGCGAGAGCACGCGATATTGCGAATACTGGCCCAGCCTGGATTGCAGCGCGGTCTGCTCGTTCTGCTGGGTGGTCAGCGATTCGCGCGCCAGCGCCAGCGTGGCCAGATCCTCGGGCGTCGGCGCTGGCAGGGCTTCGAGCCGCTGGATCTCGGCACTGGTGCGCGCGATCTCGCGGGTGCGCGTCACCGCCAGGCGGAACAGCGCAGACGCCTCGTCATTGCCTTCGGAAAGTTCGCGCGCCAGCACCGCCTGGGTCTGCGCGACGCCGGGCCGCTGGAGCAGCTGGCTGGCGTTGAACATCCGTGCGGCGACCGACGGGTCATTGTCCGCGCGCGTGGCCAACTGGGCGAAATAGGGGCCCAGCATCTCCTTCATCGCGGCGCGTGCGCTGGGCACCGCCTCGCCCTCGGCGACGATCTCGTCATAGAGCGCGATCGAGGCATCGGCCTCGCCCCGCCGCGCCAGAAAGGCGGCGAGCCGCCCCTTGGCGCTGAGCAGCCCGGGCGATTGCGGATAGCTGAGCTTGTAGATGTCGAGCGCCTCGGTCAGCCCTGCGCGTGCACCGACCAGATCGCCGCGCGATTCCTGGATCAGCGCGCGCTGCGTCGCCACTTCGGCACGCAGCCATCCGGTCGAGCTGATCCGGCCATTGCGCACCGCGACGATCGTGTCGATGCCCTGCTGCAAGGCCACCAGCGCAGCATCGCCCTGGCCCGAAAGGCGCAGCGCGGTGCCGCGCAGCAGCAGCGCCTGGCCGTCCAGAATCTGCGCGCGTTCAGGACCGGTCAGGCTCGAATCGACCCCGCCCAGCCGCTTGAGGCCGCTATTCTCGCGGTTGATCTGGTCGGCGAGCATCTTGGTGATCTCGCCCTGCGACAGCCGGGCCTCGCCGACCAGCTCGGTATCGACCGAGACCGGGCGGTCGAGCACCTTGAGCGCTTCGGCAGGGTTGCGCTGGTTGATCGCATCGATCGCGCGGAAATTGCGGATCATGCGCTGGGTGACGCCGTCGCTCGCCGCGACCAGCTTGTCCGCGCGCGCGAACAGCGCACCCGCCGTAGCGAAATCGCCCAGGTTCGATTGCTGCAGCGCCTGGTTGGCCAGGAACTCGGCGGTGCGTTCGCTGCCGCCCTGTTCGCGCGCGGCCAGCGTCTCGAAGAATTCGGCGGATTCGGCATAGGCGCCGTAATTGTTGCGGATATAGGCCTCGACGCGTGCCGATTCCTCGTCGAGCGTGCCCGCCTGGATGCGGGCGAACGCGGCAGGATCGCTCACCTGGGTGGTCGCGACATCGACCGTGCCGGGCACGGCGCGGTCGGTCACCAGCGCCGCGAGCGCCAGCTTGAGCGCCGAGTCATAGCCCGCAAGCCCTTCTGCGACGAACACCGTGTCGCCGCGCACGGCGGCATAGATGCGATAATCGACCCCGGCCTTGGGATCGCTGCATTCGATCACGCTCGCGCCGCCTGCGGTCTCGACCTCGGTGACCTGCTTCGTGCCGCAGGACAGGCGCGTGGCCGCAGCCGCGAGATAGCGCTCCAGCCGGTCGCCCTCGCCCCCGCGCAGCGCGTAGAGCGAGGCGACCGGGCTGGCGGCATCGCGGCACACCACGCGATAGCCGCGATCAAACATGCTGGTCAGCGCCGGGTCGGTCGGACGGTATTGCGCCGTGCACAGCACGCCCGCCGAACCGACGCGGAAGCTGTCGCGCAGCGCGATCGATTCCTGCGTCTGCGCCAGCGCGGGCGAGCCCAGCCCCGCCGCCAGAGCGACCAGGGCCGTGCCGCCATGCCACAACGCGCGGGCCAGGCCAGGCTGAAGGGACGAGGGGCGGATCATGGCTGTCCTCCGGTATCGGGCACGGTTTCGGCGAGCGGCACGTCGAGCTGTAGATTGGGGTTGCCGCCGCTGGTCACGGGCTCGTCGATGATCGGCTCGACGCCCAGGCGGCGCGTGTTGACGATGGTCACCGGCGGCATGATCGGCTTGCGCGGAGCGGCCTCGCCACGCGCGGCCTCTTCGGCGGCGGCTTCGGCTTCTTCCTGCTCTTTCTGCGCCTCGCGCTCGGCCGCCGGGGTCGGCGGCGGCGGACCGGCATGGCTGATCACGGTCGGACCGGTCTCGGTAATGCCGCCCCCGCCGCACGAGATCGCGCTCAGCAGACAGCCGTTGACGCTGGACGTGCTGGTAAAGCCGCTCGGGCCGCCGCTGTCCTGTCCGGTGCTGCTCGTCGAGCGCGGGAAGATCAGGTCGCGCACCGAGGTGCCGTTGCGCACCAGATCGCCGGTATCGAGCAGCTGGCCATAGATCACCAGATCGATCAGGTTGGGCGTGCCTTGGCTCTGCGAACTGCGCGGGGTCACCTGGAAGCTGCCGACGCGGCCGAAAAAGCCTGCATTGAGCAGCGAGGTGCCGGTGTTCTGGATCAGCAGCGTGCTGCCCACCGTGAACCTCAGGCTCGAGGCCTGGATCACGCCATCGGGGCGCGCAGTCGCGATCGGCAGGCCGAGCGCGGTGTCGCGGCCGACGAAATTGACGTTATCCGCCAGCCGCTCGAGCAGCGAGGCGCTGGCGATATGGATGTTGTTGGCGTTGATCGAGAGGATGCCGCCCGGCGAGCTGCCGTTGAGGAAGAGACCGCCGGTATCGGCGTTGATCTCCACGCGGCCCGCATTGAGCGACACGCGGTTGGTGGCCGCCATCGCATTGAACACGGCATTGCCGTTGACCCGGATGGTCCCCGGCGTGTTGATCGTCAGGCTGCCCTCGGACCCGTTGAGGTTGACGCCGCTCGACGCGCTCGACCCGTTCATCGTCAGCGCGCGAATCTCGACGCCGGTGCCGGTCGACGAGACATTGGGCGCGTTGATGACGATGTTCTGCGCGCGGATGCGCGAGATCTCGCTGCCGTCGAGCGTGTAGCCGCTCTGCTGCGACTGGCTGTCGGCCGTGCCGCCAATGACCACCGCGCCGCTGCGGTTGGCGGTCAGCGTGATCGTGCCGGTATTGGCATTGCCCAGGCCGCCACCCTGCGAGAAGGCGATATCACCCGAGCTGATCGCGATGGTCGGGGCGACCGCGAGCCCGCCGAACACCGCCGTGCCGCCGACGTCCAGGCTGATCCGCGTCCCCGCGGTGATCGTGCTGTTGGCCGAGAAGGTTCCGGTCGAGGCGCCGAGCAGCGTTCCCGTCGTCGTCGCGCCGATCGACACGCTGCCGCCGACGCGCGCGGGGGTGGCCGCGAGCAGGGCGTTGAGGTCGATCTGCGAAAGGTTGGCGGTCGGCGCCAGGCCCGCGCTGCTGGCGAGCAGCATCGTGCCGCTGGTGCCGGTGCCGATGCTGCCCGTGCTGATGCTCTGCGAGGCGAGCAGCAGCGCGTTGGTGCCGGTGGTGACGTTGCCGGTGTTGAGATTGCCGTTCAGCGCTGCGGCGAACACCGCATTGGTCGCCTGGAGCGCACCGGTGGTCACGCTGGCGCCGCGCACGCGGATCTCGTTGGTCGAGCTGATAGCGCCAGTCACGATGCCCTGGTTGGCGCGCGCCAGCACGGTTCCGCCTGCGGTGATCGCGCCGGTGGTGATGCTGGTGGCATTGCCGAAATTGCCCTGGCCGTCATCCGATCCGATGCCGAGCAGGCCGAAGCTGTTGATCGTGCCGGTGACAATATTGCCCTGCGCGCCGAGCCCGATGCTGAAGCCGTTGGGCGATGTGCCCGGCCCAGTGGTGCGCAGATTGCCCAGCGTCATGTTGCCGCCAACGGTGGTGCCGATCCAGCTGCCTGCCGTGATGTCGCCGCCCGTGACCGATCCGGTCGCGGTGAATTGGGTGTTGGCTGACGAGGTCAACGTGCCGAAGCTCAGGTTGCCTGCGCTCGCCGCCATGGCGATGGCTCCCGCCGTGCTGGTGACATTGGCCAGTGCAATAGCGGTGCCGCCGATGTTCACCGTGCCGCCGGTAATCGCCCCGGTCGCGGTGAAGGTGCCCGCGCGCGAGCGCAGCTGCGCCGCGCCGGTGGC
>NZ_LSIS01000290.1:0-614 GCF_001556365.1 Blastomonas sp. CCH1-A6
AGCAGCACCGGCTGCTGGCATTGGCGCGACCCGACTCGCTGATGCCCGAACGCGGCATGCTGGGCCCCTGGCGGCTGAGCTGACACGCATGGGGCGGCATCGCCCTTTGCATCGCGCACCGGCCATGCTTATCTGGCACCCGCATGCCTTATGATCCGCCCCCCGAACTTCAGGACCTCTCGCTCGCCGACATCGCCGGCCTGGTCGCCGCGCGCAAATTGCCGCCGGTCGAGAAATGGACGCCCGCGCACCAGAGCGACAGCCATATGCGCATCGCCGCCGATGGCCGCTGGTATCACCAGGGCGGGCTGATCTCGCGCCCGGCGATGGTGCGGCTTTTCGCGAGCGTGCTGCGCCGCGAACCGGACGGGCGATACGCGCTGGTCACCCCGTTCGAGCAGCAATGGATCGAGGTCGAGGACGCGCCGCTGCTTGCGGTCGAGCTCAAGTCCGAAGGCACGGGCGACCAGCGCCGCCTCGCCTTCCGACTCAACACCGACGAACTGGTCGTCGCCGGACCCGAGCGGCCGATCATCATGCGCGGCGATGCCGATGAACCGCGCCCCTATCTCGGCCTGTGGCGCGGGCTCGAGGCGCGGATAGAGCGGGCGGTC
>NZ_LSIS01000291.1:0-4254 GCF_001556365.1 Blastomonas sp. CCH1-A6
ACCGCCACAAAAACCTGCATGGCATGCAATCGATCCATTGGGCTGACCTAACATTATTTCACTGAACGGAATAGAACCTTTCTTTCGACGGCTATTCTTTCAGAGGACCCAAAGGCGTAGCTTCTGGTCATCCGGTTCGACCGGCCCTTCAAACCCAAGGATCCCGTCATGAAACTCTATACCCACCCGCTCTCTGGCCATGCCCACCGGGCCAGCCTGTTCCTTTCGCTGATCGGTGCCGAGGTCGAGGAAATTGTTGTCGACCTTGCAGCAGGCGAACACAAGACCCCGGAATTCCTCAAGCTCAACCGATTCGGCCAAGTGCCGGTGCTGGTCGATCGCGACACTGTGATCGCCGATTCCAACGCGATCCTGATCTATGCCGCGCGCAAATATGGCCGCACCGACTGGTTGCCCGAAACAGCTGAAGGCGCCGCCGCCGTTCAGCGCTGGCTGTCCATTGCGGCCGGGCCGATAGCCTTCGGCCCGGCAGCCGCGCGGCTGATCACCGTGTTCGGCGCCAGGTTCGATGCCGACGAGGTCATCGCGCGCGCGCATGCCGTCCTGTCGCAGATCGATGCCGAACTGGCCGGTCGCAACTGGATCATCGGCGGCACGCAGCCGACGGTCGCCGATGTCGCGCTGTACAGCTACATTGCCAACGCCCCCGAGGGCAATGTCGACCATGCGCCGTACCCGCAAATCCTCGCCTGGCTGCGCCGGGTCGAGGGCCTTGAAGGCTTCGTTCCGTTCCAGCGCACAGTTGCTGGCCTGCGCATCGCGGCCTGATCTCCCCCTGCAGGCTGGCAGCATGCCTGCCAGCCTGCCACCCTGTCTGAAGGAGTTCGTTGTGATGACTACCCCGACCAGCGCACCATGGCATGCAGGCGAAGTCGCGATGCAGCAAACGGTCGGCGTCGCCGAGCGAATGGCGGTTGTGGGCAGCAAGGTCGTGCGTGACTTCATGCCGGACCAGCATCGCGACTTTTACGAGCAGCTGCCCTTTATCGTGATGGGTGCGGTCGATCCTCAGGGCGATGCCTGGGCGACCTTCGCCATCGGCAATCCGGGATTCCTGTCGTCGCCGGATCCCCGCACGCTGGAGTTTGCCTTCGAGCGCGATCCGCTCGATCCCGCCGATTCCGGGCTTGATGACGGCGCTGCTGTGGGGCTGCTCGGCATCGAGCTGCATACTCGTCGCCGCAACCGGATGAACGGAACACTGCGCCGCAGCGATGCCAGGAGCCACCATGTTCAGGTCAGCCACAGCTTCGGCAATTGTCCGCAATATATTCAGCTGCGCGATTTCCGCTTTGTCCGAAATCCGGCGCAGCCATCCCTCGCTCCGCCCGAGGAGATCGAGACCTTGCACGGACGCCCCGGAGAGATGGTTGCGGCGGCCGACACCTTCTTCGTCGCGTCCTATGTCGATACCGGTAGCGACCGTCAGGTCGATGTCTCGCACCGCGGCGGCAAGGCGGGATTTGTGCGCATCAATGCAGACGGCACGCTCACCATTCCCGACTTTGCCGGCAATCTGCATTTCAACACGCTGGGCAACTTTCTGGTCAATCCGCGCGCCGGGCTGATCTTCGCCGATTTTGCCACTGGCGATGTACTGCAGATGACCGGAAGTACCGAGGTCGTTCTGGATTCGCCGGAGATTGCCGCGTTCCAGGGCGCCGAGCGGCTGTGGACCTTTCGCCCGAGACGGATCGTGCTGCGGCGTGGGGCGCTGGCGCTGCGCTGGGCGATGCGCGAAAAGGGCTGGTCGCCCAATTCACTGATGACCGGCGACTGGCAAGCCGCCGCGCAGCGGATCGAAGCCGAAGCACTAACCAAAAGCTGGCGTCCGTTCATCGTGACCGATGCGATAGACGAGAGCGCGACCATCCGTTCCTTCCATCTGCAGCCGCAGGATGGAAAGGGGTTGATAGCGCACAAGGCTGGCCAGCACCTGCCGATCCGTGTCACATTGCCTGGCGATACCGAGCCGAGCTTGCGCACCTATACCCTGTCCTGCGCGCCGTCCGATGGCGGCTACCGTATCAGCGTCAAGCGCGATGGCAGGGTTTCGCAGTTTCTGCACGACCGGGTCGCAACAGGCGCGACCTTAGAAGCCAAGGGGCCGACGGGCACATTCACGATCGATGCGGCGGAACGCCGGCCTGCGGTGCTGGTCGCTGCCGGCGTCGGCATCACGCCAATGCTCGCAATGCTGCGCCATATCGTTTTCGAAGGGATTCGCACCCGCACAATCCGCCAGACCTGGATGATCCAGACCGCGCGCAACAAGGCCGAGCGCGCCTTCGATGCTGAGATCGACGCCCTGGCCGAGGCGGCGCAGGGGGCGGTTAGGGTCATCCGCATCGTTAGCCAGCCCGGCCCTGACGAGCGGACCGGCCGCGACCATCAGGGCGTTGGACGGCTAACCGCCGATAGCTTCCGGCAGATCCTGCCCTTTGGCGATTACGACTTCTATCTGTGCGGCCCCGGCGGGTTCATGCAGGACCTGTATGACGGGCTGCGCGATCTCAACGTCGCTGATCAGCGCATCCATGCCGAAGCATTCGGCCCTTCGGCACTGGCTCGCCGATCGGACCCATCTGCCGAGGCTGCGCCGCAGCCGCAGGCAGCGGAAAGCAGCGTCAGCGTTGTATTCACTGCATCGGGCAAGGAGGCGCGTTGGCACCCGGAGGGTGGATCGCTGCTTGAACTGGCGGAATCGCGAGGTCTGAAGCCCGAGCACAGCTGTCGCGCCGGATCGTGCGGTTCATGCGCGGTGCGGCTGCTCAAGGGCCGAGTTGCCTATCCCGTCACGCCCACCGCGCCGGTGGGCCCGGATGAAATTCTAATCTGCTCAGCGGTCCCGGCTGCGGGCAGCGAAACGCTGGAGATCGAACTGTGACTCAGGACCTGCAGACCAGCCTGCATCTTGGCCTTTCGGCAGAGGCAATGCTGCTGATCGACCCGCAACTGGAAGATAGCTCAATGCCGTCATGGTCGATGCGAAGCTGGCTTTTGCGAATGATGTTCTGCCTCTTACTGCTTTTGCTGCTCCCCGGTGCGCCTTTCATTTCCGAAAGCGGCTTCGGCCAGTTCGCCAAGGCAGCGCAATGCGCAAGCCGCTGCAATGCGCCATCCGTGACCCTTGTGCCTCGCCTCACCGTCTTCCTGTAATACTCTGATCGAAAAGGACCTTTTGCCATGTCAAGACCACCACTTCCCCCGTTCACCGAAGCAACTGCGCGCGAAAAGGTGCGTTTGGCCGAAGATGGCTGGAACAGCCGTGATCCTGTACGGGTCACCCAGGCCTATACGCCCGATAGCCAGTGGCGGAACCGGGCAGAGTTTCCGCGAGGCCATGCCGAGATCGAGGCATTCCTGACGCGGAAATGGAATCGCGAGCTCGACTATCGGCTGATAAAGGAACTCTGGGCATTCGGCGGCAACCGCATCGCAGTGCGCTATGCCTATGAATATCATGACGATAGCGGCCAGTGGTTCCGTGCCTATGGCAATGAGAACTGGGAGTTCGACGAAGACGGTCTCATGGCGCGCCGCTTTGCCAGCATCAATGAACATCCGATCGACGAGGGTGAACGCAAGTTTCGATGGCCGCTGGGTCGCCGCCCCGATAACCACCCGGGCCTCAGCGACCTGGGACTCTAAGGCCCCGTGGGGCAGGATCGTAACTGTGCCTGGCGACAGCACCAGTTTGATCACGGGCAATCAAAAGCGAGTGTGCCAGAATTCCGTTGAGTTGATTTGCTGGCTCGCTAACCCTTCTGCCCGTCATCGCCAAAGGCGCGCGGCAAATTAGGTGCGGCGCGATAGCAGGGAAGTACCGCTTGGGGCATTCCAAGCGCTTGTTGCTAAAGCCGACTATGCCGAGCCGCACCTGCTAACAGGCCGTTGTCCCGGGCCCGCCCTTAAACGGATCGGCATAGTTTGACGTGATCCAGCCGCCATAGAACGCTCCCGGCTGCGGGATGACGGTTTCGCCATCGACCGTGCAGCGGTCGAACGGCCCGGCATAGAAGGCAACGTGGTCGCGCAGCATCACGAAGCTTGCGCTGGGACTTAGATAGCTCCAGCCGACGCGAGGCAGCACATGGTCGCCGATCATGACATCCCAATAGCTGGCGGCCCCCTTCCACTCGCAGGACGAGCTGCCGGGCGCACGCCTCAACACCGCAGGCGCAATGTCGGCGGGCGGGATGTAGTAGCTCGGCGGATGGCTCGTCTCAAAGG
>NZ_LSIS01000292.1:0-314 GCF_001556365.1 Blastomonas sp. CCH1-A6
CCGTGCCCGGCGTCTACGTCGGGATGGGTGACAAGCTTCCGATCGGTGCAGCGATGAACAAAGGACTAACGATCAAGCTCGGCCAAACCCACGTGCAGCGCTATACTAGACCGTTGCTGGAAAAAATCGTCGCGGGCGCGATCGACCCCAGCTTCGTGATCACCCACCCGGCCAGTCTTGAAGACGCGCCAGAAATGTACGCTAAATTCCGCGACAAGGAAGAAGGTGTGATCAAGGTTGTTATGCGCCCGCACGGTTGATTGGCGGAATAACCGGGAACAGGACGCTTATCGATGCCGATCGACACCGCCGCT
>NZ_LSIS01000003.1:0-8607 GCF_001556365.1 Blastomonas sp. CCH1-A6
GCTGTTCTTCTGGGGCCTCGCGCGCACGCCGATGGCCGAGACGGTGGCGATCACCTTCATCGCGCCGATCATCGCGCTGTTTCTCGCTGCGGTGCTGCTCAAGGAACGGATCGGGCGCGGTGCGGTGCTGGCATCGGTGCTGGGCTTTGGCGGCGTGCTGGTGATCGCCGCCGGCCGGCTCGGCTGGTTGGGCGGAGATGCGGTCGCCGACCAGGGCGAGGCCGGGTGGCAGGGCATCGCCGCGATCATGGCGTCGGCAGTGCTCTATGCCTGGAACCTGATCCTGCAGCGCCAGCAGGCACAGATCGCCAGCCCGCAGGAAATCGTGCTGGTGCAGAATGTCATCATGGGCTTCTGGTTCGGCCTCGCCATGCCCTTTGCCGGCGCGGCGATGCCGGGCGACGCCGCGATGGCCGCGCCGATCGGCTGGGGCCTGCTGACGCTGGCGGCGATGCTGGCAATCCTGTCGCTCTCACTGCTCTCCTGGGCCTATGCCCGCGCCGAGGCACAAGCGCTGGTGCCGCTCGAATATTCGATGTTCATCTGGGGCGCGCTGTTCGGCTGGCTGATCTTCAACGAGACGATCGGCTGGACGACGCTGGCAGGCGCGGCGCTGATCGTTACCGGCTGCTGGCAGGTGGCACGGCGGCAGGCCAGTTGACGGCCCGTCGCGGCACGCGACAGTTCGCGCTTTCCCCGTCGCCCCATTGTGGCTAGGCAGAATCGGGGACAATCTTGAAATTCGATAGACGGGACACGGGCGCAGGGCATGACACGGATTTTGCTGGGGGTGGCAGGCATTGCGCTGATCCTGTCGATCGCATTGCTGCTCTCAAACAATCGCCGCGCCATCCGGCTGCGCGTGGTCGGCGCCGCCTTTGCGCTGCAGGCCGGCATCGCGGTGCTGGTGCTCTATGTGCCCGCCGGTCGCACCGCGATACAGGCGATGTCGCGCGGCGTTTCCAACCTGCTCGGCTATGCGCAGGCGGGAACCAACTTCATCTTCGGTCCGCTGGCCAGCCCCGATGTCGGCGGCAACAGCTTTGCCATCGCCGCGCTGCCGGTGATCATCTTCTTCTCGGCGCTCGTCTCGATCCTCTATTATCTCGGTATCATGCAGCGCGTGATCCAGTGGGTCGGCGGCGGCATCGAGAAGCTGATCGGCATCTCCAAGGTCGAAAGCCTGTGCGCGGCGGCAAACATCTTTGTCGGGCAGAGCGAATCGCCGCTGGTCATCCGCCCCTATCTCGCCGCCCTGAAGCCCGCGCAGTTGTTCACGGTGATGAGCGTCGGCATGGCGGGCGTTGCCGGCACGATCCTCGCCGCCTATGCCGCGATGGGCATCCGCATCGACTATCTGCTCGCCGCGGCCTTCATGTCCGCGCCGGGCGGCATCCTGATGGCCAAGATCATCATGCCCGACGATCCGGCGGATATCAGCAGCGAGGCGGTGATGCCGCTCGATGTCGAATATGAGGAAGAGCGCCCCGCCAATGTCATCATGGCCGCCGCGATGGGCGCGCAGACCGGCGTCAAGCTGGCGGTCGCGGTCGGCGCTATGGTGCTCGCCTTTGTCGCGCTGGTCGCGCTCGCCAACGGCATTTTCGGCGGCATCGGCGGCTGGTTCGGCCAGCCCGATCTCTCTTTCCAGCAGGTCGTCGGATATGTCTTCGCCCCCGTCATGTACCTGATCGGCGTGCCCTGGGACGAGGCGCTGCGCGCAGGCGGGCTGTTCGGTACCAAGATCGTGCTCAACGAATTCGTCGCGTTCATCGAGCTGAGCAAGCCCGAGGCCGGGCTATCGGCGCGGACGGTCGCAATCATCACCTTCGCCTTGTGCGGCTTTGCCAATTTCTCGTCGATCGCCATTCAGATGGCGGTGACCGGCGGCCTCGCGCCCAGCCAGCGCCCGATGATCGCGCGGCTTGGCCTCAAGGCGCTCGCCGCAGGCAGCCTGGCGAACCTGATGAGCGCGGCGTTGGCGGGCCTGCTGATCACGGTGTGAGGCGATGCGCCGTCCCGCTCTTGTTGCAGGACTGCGCTACGGCCTGGAAGCCTTCGCCCTCGGGTTCATCCTGGGCATGTTTCGAACCATGATCGTCGCACCCGCAATCGGGGTATCCGCGGCCGTGATGATCGAGTTCCCCTTGCTGCTGCTGGCCATGGCCTGGCGAGCACGGACGATTGTCCGGCAGCCACCCGAGCTTTCCGGCACCGCAAACCTGGTCGTCATGGGCCTCACCGGATCGATCGTGCTGATGTTCGCCGAACTGCTGCTGGGCCTGGCCCTGGGGATCAGTGCCCGGCAATGGTATGACGATCTCTTCCACATGCCCGGGATCGCCGGACTTGCGGGACAGGGGCCATTGGCGCTGTTCCCGCTGCTGTTCGGGAGGCGGAAGCCGATCAGGGCTGGGTGAAGGACGGCGGGTCCGAGGCGTCCATCGAATCGTCGAGCGCGTCGTCGAGCTCGTCTTCGCTGACATTGTCCTTGTCGACATCGGGCTCGATCGGCTTGTCGGAGTCGCCCTCGGCCTGATCGTTCAGGCTCGATGTCTTGGCGCCTGCGCGCTGCGCGGTCTCTTCGGTGCAGTCGACGGGCTCGGTCGGCTTGGGGGTCTGGGTATCGGTCATGGGGGAATTCTCCTTGCTGCCCGGACTACGCCGGGCCGCGCAAGGCGGTTCCCGTCAGGCGACCCCGGCGCGCCGCAGCTCGGGCCCCAGCCTGCCGGTCAGCCACAGCGCCCACATGCGGAAATCCGCCGCCAGCGACCAGAGCGGATAGGTGAAGGTGGCAGGCCGGTTGCGCTCGATCCGCCAATGGCTGATCCAGGCGAAGAAATAGCCCGCCACCGGCATCATCGCGAACAGCAGGAAATTGCCGGTGACAAGCGCCGCGAGCGCCAGCAGCACGACCAGCGACGTGCCCGTATAATGCCACGCGCGGGTCAGCGCCCGGCTGTGTTCGCGCAGATAGAAGGGCCAGAATTCGGCGAAGCTGGTGTAACGCTGCATCTCGATTGTCTCCCGCGGCCATGATAGCCACAGATCATGTCCGCGATCCAGACCGACCTTCTCTTCGTCTACGGCACGCTGCGCCGGGGTAGCGATCATGAAAATGCGGCGCGTCTGGCAGCGGAAAGCGAATGGCTCGGCACGGGCACGCTCGCCGGAACGCTCTACCGCGTCAGCTGGCACCCGGCGCTGGTGCTGGAGGGCGACGACAGCATCACGGGCGACCTGCTGCGCCTCACCGACCCCGCCGCCAGCCTCCCCTGGCTCGACGCGTTCGAAAGCTGCGGCCCGGACGACCCGCCCCCGCACGACTATCGCCGCGAAATCGGGAGCGTCATGACAGCATCCGGCGCGGTGGAGGCGATGGTCTATGTCTGGAACTTGAGCGTCGAAGGACTGGAGCGCATCGCAAGCGGCGACTGGCTGGCGATTGCGCCGTGATCGAGGTGCGCGTTCTGGGAAGCGACGAAGCGCAGGTCCTCGCCCATGTGGCAGCCGATGTCTTCGACAATCCGGTCGATCCGCAGCAGACTGCAGCCTTTCTCGCCGATCCGCGCCACCATATCGCGGTAGCGATCGACGCCGGGCAGGTGGTCGGCTTTGCCTCGGGCGTCGACTATCTCCATCCCGACAAGCCACCCGAATTGTGGATCAACGAGGTCGGCGTGGCCCCGAGCCACCAGGGGCAGGGGCTGGGCAAGAGGCTGATGGCCTGTCTGCTCGATCATGGACGCACGCTCGGCTGCGCCAACGCATGGGTGCTGACGGACCATGGCAATGCAGCTGCGCGGTCACTTTACGTGGCAGCTGGCGGCGTGCGCGAACCCGATGAGAATGATGCAGACGGGCAAGTGGTGCTCTACACCTTCAGCCATTCGATTGCCTGAATGGGCAGCCTCACTGGCTGTCTGCAACACCATCATATTTGAGTTCGAGATAGCGGCCGCGGATCGCGAGCTTGTCGGCATCGCCCTCGGCAATCGTGCGGGTGGCGCTGGCGATTTCGCGTTCGATGACGCCAAGGCCATGGATCAGCTGCTCGTCGGGGGTGCGCTCGCCGCGCTTTTCCTGCCGCATGCTCGCCGGGATCTTGCGATAGCCGGTGATGAGTTCGGGCAGATGCTCGCCCACCAGCTTGCGAATCTCGCGCGCGGGTTCGCTGTTTTCCTCGAGCGTCTGGAGCTGCGGCGCGAGCATGTCGAGCTGCACACCGATCTGGTCGACCAGCGTCACCGCCGGCGCCGGGAGCGCGGGGCGCTGGCTTTCCAGCCAGATCTCGGTCTTGCCGGCCAGCACCTTCAAGGGCTCCTTGGCGAGCCGTTCGGGCGTCGGAACTTTCAGCTTCATGCCGCTGCCGAGCACCACCGTGGCAACCACCGCCGCGAGCACGGTGAGCAGCACGCCATAGAAGCCGATGCCGTCGATGATCGCGCCGACAATGCCCGCCGCCACCAGGATGACGCCGATGCTGATCGCGATCGCCGCGATTTTCTTCCACATATGCTCGCGCTTGAGCGCGCGCGACTTGCTGCCGATCGACGGACCCATCTGGACGCGGCGCTTGACCGCCGCGGCATCGGCGATGATCTGGTCGGACTGGCTGGTCAGCGATTTGGACATGCGCGTACCTGCCTCAAGCCTCCAGCGAGCTCAGCAGCGAGGGGCCCGACGATGCGCCGCCGCCGCCCTGCGAGGCGCCCTCGGCGCGCGCGATATAGCCCTTGGACTTCTCGACTTCCTTGCTCAGCGTGTCGACCGTGGTCTTCATGCTGTCCAGCGCCTTGACCTTGAACGTGTCGATATTGTCCATCGTGTCGTAGATGTTCTGGAAAGCGCGCTGCAGCGTCTCGACGGGAATCGTCGCCGATGCCGCCTGTTCGTGGATCTTGGCGGTCTGGTCCTTGAGCATCGTGCCGGTCGAATCGATGATGTTCGCGGTGGTGGTGTTGAGCGCGGTGATCTGGTCGAGCACCAGCTTCTGCCCGACCAGCGCCTGCGCGACGGTGACTGCGGTGCGCAATGCGGCGACGGTGGTGGTGCTGGCACGGTCGACGCCCTTGACCAGCTCAACATTGTTCTTCTTGACCAGATCGAGCGCGAGATAGCCCTGCACCGTCACCGCCATCTGCGTCAGCAGGTCCTGCGTGCGCTGGCGGACGTAGAAGAGCGCGGTCTCCTTGATCGCCTTGGCCTTGGCCGGGTCGGTCATCTCGAGCTCGGCGGCCTTGGCCTCGAGCCGCGCGTCGAGCGTTTTGGACACGTGGATCATCTGCTCGAGCTTGCCCATCGCGGCCCAGAGGTTCTGCCGTTCCACATCGATCGCGGCATTGTCCATCAGCAGCTCGTCCTTGCCGCTCTGCAAGGACGCGAGGATCGACTGGATATGCCCCTGGCTCGACTTGTAGCTGTCGAAATAGTCGCGCATCTTGTTGCCGAACGGGATGATGCCGAAGATCTTCTTGCGCGTGAACAGGTCACCCTTCTTGCCGGGGTCGAGATCCTCGACCGTGCGGCGCAGCTGCGCGAGGTTCGCGCCGACCGAATTGTCATTGTCCATCGCGCGCACGGGGCGGTCGAGAAAGCGGTTCGACTGGCCCGCCGCGTCGGTGATTTCCTTGCGGCCCATATTGGTGATCTGGTCGACGCGCTTGCCGAACTCGGGCGAGTTGACGTCCTGCGCGACGAGATCGCTGATGAAGCCGTCGACCTTTTCGTCGAGCTTCGAGCGCACCTCTTCGGACACCGGAACCAGCCCCGTCGCCTCGGCTGCGGTGACGATCGGCACCGGTTCGGGCGCTTCCAGCGTCAGTTTCTTGTCCGCAATCGCAGTTTGCGTCGCCATGGCCTTTGCGCTCCCGTTCGCTCTTGTTCCCCAAAATGAGGGGAGATGCCCGTCAGGGCAAGAGATAAGTGTTACTGTGTTAAGATAACAATACAGCCGCAAAGTGCAAGGAAAATGGCGGGCCTGGCCCGCCATTGTCCATCACGGGCGTGGCGCGTGTCGCGCCTACGCCCCCATGTCCCATAATGCGACACAAACGCTCGCGACGAAGACGAAGATCGCCACCAGCGCCGCGATTTCCCATGGGCTGGCACCAAGCGCGCGGGCATTGGCGGCTTCGAATGCGGCGATGCGATAGCGCAGCGATTCGTCGCTTTTCAGCAGGCCGATATCGAGCACTGGTGCGGTGCGCAGATAGCGGACCATTTCGTCGCGTTCGGATGTGCTGATGTCGGGATAGCGCTGGAACAGGGTTTTCATGCGCTTGCGCCGCGCTTCATGGCTTGTGTCATTGGCGGCTTGCGCCTCGGTAATATCTTGCATGCTATGTCTTTCGTGAAACTGGTGGAGGGCGCGCTCAGGGGCTCTGGAGCAGCTCGACCATGCGCCGCGCGGTTTCCTGTTCGGCGCGGACGATGTGGCGCACGCCCAGCCGGGCAAGGTGCGCGTATTCGTCCTCGGAATGCGCCCGGGCGATGACTTTCAGTTCCGGGTTCAATATCCGCGCGCGCTGGTGGATCGCGCCTGCCTCATAGCCTTCAGGTATGGCGAGGATGAGCGCGCTGGCGCGATCGATCCCCGCCCTTTCCAGGATACCGCTTTCCACCGCATCGCCGCGCACCGTGGTCAGGCCCTGATCGGCGGCCATGGCGAGATTTTCGGGATTGTCCTCGATCACCACCAGGCTGCCCGGTGCGGCCCTCAGCGCGGCGGCGACATGCCGACCGACACGACCATGGCCGATGATGATGATATGCCCCTTATCGGCGGGCGGATCTTGTGCGGGCGTGTCGTCGGAAAAGCGCTCCTGAATCCGCATGACCCAGCCGAACAGGAACGGGTTGAGGAAGATCGACAGGATCGCGCCGGCGAGGATCAGGTCGCGCGCATCCGCGGGCAGCACGCCCAGGCTGGTGCCAAGGCTTGCCAGGATGAACGAGAACTCGCCGATCTGCGCGAGGCTGCACGCGATGGTGAGGCTGGTCCGGTTCGATTTGCGGAACAGCCGCGCGATGGCATAGGCCGCGATCGACTTGCCGATCACGACGATCCCCAGCGTGGCGAGCAGCGGCAATGGCTGTTCGACCAGCACGAACGGGTTGAACAGCATGCCGACCGAGACGAAGAACAGCACCGCGAACGCATCGCGCAGTGGGAGCGTCTCCTCCGCCGCCCGCCTGCTGAGCGAGGTTTCGCCCAGGATCATGCCTGCGAAGAATGCGCCCAGCGCAAAGCTCACTTCGAACACGAAGGCTGCACCGAAGGCGACGCCAAGCGCGATCGCGAGCACCGCGAGGCGGAACAGCTCGCGCGATCCGGTATGCACCACCCAGTGCAGCACATGCGGAATCAGGCGGCGGCCGATCACCAGCATGAACACCACAAAGCCCGCGACCTTGAACAAGGTTGCGGCCATCGGCTGAGCGATGGCCATCAGATCCGCGCCTTCGGGATTGGTGGCAATGCGTGCGAGCGGGGGCAGCATCACCAGCGCCAGCACCATCACGATGTCCTCGACGATGAGCCAGCCGATGGCGATCTGCCCGCGTTCGGTCTCGACCAGACCCCGCACCTGCAGCGCGCGCAGCAGCACCACGGTGCTGGCGACCGACAGCGCGAGGCCAAAGATGAAGCCCGCGATCGGTGTCCAGCCCATGGCCCAGGACAGGCCCATGCCGAGCAAGGTGGCTGTGGCGATCTGGGCGAGCGCGCCGGGAATGGCGATATTCTTCACCGCCATCAGGTCGCGCAGCGAGAAATGCAGGCCGACGCCGAACATCAGCAGGATGACGCCGATCTCGGCGAGCTCGTTGGCGAGCTTGCCATCGGCGACGAAGCCGGGGGTGAACGGGCCAACCAGGACACCGGCGAGCAGATAGCCGGCAATGGGAGATATCTTGAGCCTCTGGGCCAGCGCGCCCATAAGGAACGCGACGACCAGACCGGCAACGATGGTGCCGATCAGCGGAGTGGCATGATGCATGATCAGTCTCTCTTGGCGAGAGGGAGGGTCTCGGGCTGCGCCGCGGCCGGTGCCAGAGACACGGCGCGACACTACCCGGCGATCAGGCGCGAAGGACGGACAGGGGCGGCACGCCGATGCCCCTCGGGGTTCAGCGTATCAATACCGCCAGCACGGTCGTCGCGCGGATCAGGCGGTCAGCGGAGGCGCGCGCGGGGCGGTGCCGGGGCGCGCGGAAGCAGGATGGTCTGCCCAGGCGCGCGCGTATACGGGAATGGAAAGGAGGGTATCTGCCAGCGCTGCAGCAACGATCGCGGCCGGACTGTTCCAGGAATAGGCTGCCGCAGCATCGCCATCACCGCCCGAGGGCAGGCGCAGGCCATCGTCGACCGGTTCGGCGACCGTGATCGCCTCGCCCTCCTGGCGGCTGAGCGCGACCTGCGTGGTGGCTGGGTTGAACGCCGACCCGACCTGCTGGCTGGCCGGCATGGAGCCGGGCAGCAAGGCACTGGCGAGCGCAATGAACAGCGCGATGATGATGCCGCTCACCCAGGCAGGACGCGCCGGTGCGGCCACGGAGGCAGGGGCGGCATCGGGGCCGAAGGGACTTGGCGGGGCGGTCATGCCC
>NZ_LSIS01000029.1:0-750 GCF_001556365.1 Blastomonas sp. CCH1-A6
AGCGCAAGAGCCGGTTCAGCCCGCGGATCGAGATGGACGATGTCCAGGCCCCGACCACCCGCGCGGTCCGTCCGTTCAACGACCAGGGCAGCTATTCGCTCGATGTGGGCGGCGCCTACAAGGTCACCCGCAATCTCGACGTCACCGCCGGCATCCGCCTGCGCAGCGAGCGCGACCGCCTAACCGGCCTGACCAACGAGCAATATGACAGCCAGGCTGTCTATGTCGGAACCGAATTCCGCTTCTGATCTCGCGACAGCTCTGACGTTACTCCCCCCTCTCCCTGGATGGGAAAGGGTTGCGAAGCCTTATGAGCGAAGCGAATTAGGCGAAGCTGGGTGAGAGTGAGAACGCGATGGCCCGTCACACTGTCCGGATCGTTCCCCCATCGATGACGAACTCGGCCCCATGGATCGCCGCCGTGCGATCCGAGGCAAGATAGGCAATCAAATCGGCGACCTCGTGCGGTTCGGCCCCGCGCCCGATCGGGATGCCGCCCAGCCCATCGAGCACGCGCTGCCGCACCTGCTCGATCGTGCCGCCCTCGGCCGCCTGCAGCCGCTCGAGAAACTCCGAGGATGCTTCGGTCATGATCCACCCGGGCGAGACGCTGTTCACACGCACGCCCTGCGGCCCGATCTCTTTGGACAGCGCCTTGCTATAGGTCCTCAAGCCGGCCTTGGCGGCGGCATAGGCGGTGGTCGATTCGGGCAGCGGCATGACCGACTGGATCGATGTCACGTGCACCAC